>CAZDGO010000389.1:0-2582 GCA_964504825.1 uncultured Gaiellales bacterium | reverse complement strand
CCGTCGCATCGGAGATGGCGTACGCCGCGTCGCAGTACGAGGCGGCGTCCTTCAGCGCCTGAACGAGCTCCGCCTTGGTCTTCTTCGTTTTCTCGATGGCATCCTCCTCCCGCTGCTTGTCGCCGCGAGCCATCGAGCAGAACATGAACTCCGAGCCAGCGATGTGGCCAAGGAGGCCAGCGAAGGACCGCACCTCGGGAGTCGCGCGGAACGAGTACAGCGATTCCGGGAGCTGCTCGGCGGTCCGCAGGATCTGGTTGTGGACCGACATCCAGTGAGCGCGAGCGGCGCTGACGGCGACGGTGGCGTCGGGGGCGGACTGCTGCTGCTGGGCGAGGAGAGGGGTGGCAGTGGCGAAGAGGATTAAGACGGCGCGGCGCATCGCTACTCCGGAAGGGAAGGGGAAGGGCCAATGTAGTACTGGGACCAGCGAGACAGGAGATCTGAGAGCCCAGGGCCACACAGTTCTCTGTGGTCAGAGTCGAGAACTCAGGCAGATGTTGAGATGTCAGCAGAAAAAAGGGCGCCATCATGGCGCCCTTTTTCCCTGCATTCTCTCCAACTACGCGACCTACCGCGCGTAGAACTCAACTAGCGCAGAGCCATTGACCGGAAATGGCACATCCGACTTCATCGGCGTCCCGATCACCCGCCCGCTGAACTTGTCCGACGGGTCCATCGCGATATACGATGGCAGCCTGAGCTGCGGGCCGCGCTCCACCGCTTCCATCAGCGACACGCGCTCGCGCGTCTTGCCGGGCGCGATGGCCACGACGTCGCCCGATTCGGCGAGGTAGCTGGGCCGGTCCACCTTCTTGCCGTTCACGCGGACGTTACCGTGCGACACGAGTTGGCGCGCCGCCGGGATCGTGGGCGCGTAGCCCATGCGAAACACGACGTTGTCGAGCCGCCGCTCGAGCACCGCCAGCAGGTTGTCGCCAGTGCGGCCCGGCATCTTGCGAGCGAGCCCGAGGTAGCGGCGGATCTGCCCTTCGCTCACACCATAGTTGAAGCGGACCTTCTGCTTCTCCTCGAGGAGACGACGGAACTCGCTGGTCTTCCTGCGCTTGGTCTGCGACTGGCCGTGCTGGCCGGGCGGGTAGGGCTTCTTTTCAGCCGACTTCCGGGTCAAGCCAGGGAGCTGGACACCGAAGCGGCGAATGATCTTGAGGCGGGGACGGGCTTTTGGCATCTAACGAAATGTGTAGAAACGAGATGGGGCTGTCTTCAGGAGCTTGGAAAGATAGAAGACCAACCCGCTTTAGGGGAGCCTGACCGATATGGACGCCCAATCGGCTCCATATCGGGCATCCACGATGTGGACGACCGTCCCATTCCCATCCCGGGAGACCCGATAGTAGGGAAACCGGGCCCAGATCAGGTAGCGCTCGACATCCCGGTCCTTCTTGGCGAGCGCGACGGCCGGGTCACCCTCACCCTTGTCGAAGGGCAAGCCCAGCTCGACTCCGCCGGAGGGCGACCAGCTCCCCGTCCGTATCCCGTTGCCGTCGTCGACAATGACACTCCGCAGCCAGGGAACGAGGGGAACGGGGGCGACCAAGAATCTGGTGCCCGGTTGCACTGCCTCGACGGCCCGTCGTCCGATGCTCGTCACGGTCAGCGACGCCATCGTGTAGACCGCCACGAACCCGAGGGCGGCCCGCGCAGGCCCGGTCACGCCGGCCCGCTTCGACCAATACACGCCGGCCACCAGCGCGATGAAAATCCACAAGTCGACGATGAACAGGCCGTCGGCATAGAACCATTTGTTGACGAACGGCATGAGCCATCGCATGCCGTAGGTGTTCATGAAGTCGAGGATCGGGTGCGTCAGGATGGCCAACGCGGACAGGACGCAGAGCTGGCGGAAGTCGGCGGGGGTCGCGTTCGGATCGCGTCGAAGCCGCACGCGTCGGTCATACAGTCGCATGAGCCAGGCGAGCACGAACGGCAGGATGGCCAGCGCGAGGAACCCATGCGTGTGGCCCCGACGCCAGTGGACGCTGTTCTCGAACGCCACGGCGACGACGTCGATGTCGGGAAAGTTGGCGCCGATCATCAGCGTGGCCGATCCGAGAGCGGTGCGATTCTTCAGCCCGGCCTGGCCCATCGCGGCGCCGACGAACGTGTGGGTGATGTTGTCCACTAGTGACGGGGGAACGGGGAACAGGGAAAGGGGCAACTACAGCTGCGGGAAGGGCAAAAGGGAAGGAGAAGGGGACTGGGGATTCCCCGACCCCAAACCCCTTCTCCGTTCCCCTTCACGTTTTTGGGGTTGCCCCTTTCCCCTTTCCGCATTCCCCTATCCCTCGAAAACAATGTCCTGCGCTCCCTGATACAGCACTCGCCTGCCCATTTCCGGCAGTTGCTCCGCCCCTTCGACCACGGTGAGAAAGTGGTTCCCGGCCAGCTGTCCCAGCTTGCTCGAGAACATCACATCGCCGTACGCGAAAATGAGCTCGGTCTCGCTGAACCCACCGGGGTACCACAGCACCTCGCCCGGCGCCGGGTGGCTCGTGTGATTCTCGTAGCCGACGTCCAGCTTGAACTCGCCGAGCGGAATCCAGCAGCCCTCTCCGCTC
>CAZDGO010000388.1:0-2584 GCA_964504825.1 uncultured Gaiellales bacterium | reverse complement strand
TGCACCAGTAGCACGTCGGCGTCTTTCGTCTCGCCCAACTTGAGGGCTTCGCCCGTGCCCACCGCGACGACCTTGACCTTGTACTGCGGATTGTCCGTTTCGAAGGCTGGGATCAACACGTCGAACAGACCGGAGTCCTGGGTGGACGTCGTCGAGGCCAGGACCACGTCGCTCACCTGGACCGCGGTGGTCGGAGGCGCCGTAGTCTCGGGAACCATGCTCGTCGTAGTCTCGGCCGGCGCCGCCGTAGTGGTGGTGGTGCTGTCCCCGCAGCCCGCGAGCGCCGCTGACAGCCCCAGAACCAGCACCGCGGCCGCCGTCAGCCACAACACCGATGCCCAGCGACCCTGTCTCCTCCAGATTCCCATCCCTACCATCACCAACTGTCCTTTCCATCCGTCGCTCACGTCGAGACCCTCGAACGCGTCCCGAGACCGGGTGCCCCGACGGGGGCAGCCGGACGCAGCGAGGGTACGACAGCGAACGCGTGAACACTCCAGAGAAGCAAAAAGACCCGCACGATGGGTGCGGGTCTCCTATCACTCCTTGAGGAGGTCTCCTTTCCGCACTGGGAGACACGGCCGTTTCCAGCTGTACCCTGCCGGCCCTAGGCTCCATAGAAGCAACTGCTCCCGTAGGCATCCTGGGCTCGGAGACGTATAGTGCGGCACGCACAGCGATGCCTATGTCAGGAAACTAGAAGCAGCCGAGCTCGCAAGAGTGGATCTTCACTTCCAGCTCGTTGCAGGCCTTACCCACCAGGGCGTAGTCCACGCCGAGTTTCTCCGCCAGAGCGCGCGCGTCATGGCAATCCATACGCTTGTCCTGCGCAGCCCGCTCCACCTCACGTTTGATCTGCTTTATGTCCATGGCGGGCATAATATCAGACCTCCTGTCGTCCGGCAAAGACCATCGCAATGGAGCCCTCCCCACCGCGACTGCTAGAATCTTTCGGCAAGCCGGCGCCAAAGCCGGCAGACTCGGACCGGATCGTACCTCACTGGTCCGGGAGGAACGGGGGAGCCGTGGCCGACCTCGAACGTATCTTCGACGCCTACGAGAGCGGGCTCAGGCAGCTGAACGAGGACCTGCTCGCCGGCGTCGACCTTGCACCGGACGACCGTGACCATCTGATGCTGCTCAGGCAACTGATGGAAGGGCTCGTTCGCTCGTACGCGGCATACCACCTGGGCAGAACTGCCAGTCTCGATACCAGTACATCGGTCATGTACGCCGCGAGCGACGGGCACAACGAGGCGCGGGTGCTCGATGTGAGCCTGCGCAGTCTAGTCGATCAGAGAACGCTGACGACCTGGCAGGCCCGCTACATCCACGGTTGTCTCACCGCGAAACGCACGATGCTCGTGACGGGCCCGAAGGGGGTCGGCAAGTCGACCCTTCTGAACGCCGTAATCCAGCTGATCGCGGTCGATCAACGCATCATAGCCATCGAAGAGAGTCCCGAACTACCCGCGATCAGACCCCGCTCGTTCACCGTGCATCTATCCGCGAAACCCGGCACTCCCGCATTCGCGACCGCTCTGCACAAAGCGGTCGGCATGAAACCCACATGGATCTTAGTGGGTGACCTCGCCAGTAGCGCCGGACCGGACTTCCTGCAGTCGCTCACGAACGGGGCCTTCGGTCTAGCCACGCTCACCACGCCCGATCCTGAAGTCAGTCTTACCGACTGGGTCATCACGTCTCCTACGGCGGGCCCCGATCTGCGTGCGGCCAACCCCCTGGTGATACATATGCACAGGGATTCTGGCGGCCGCCCGCGGCTGCTGCGGCTCATGGACATCACGGCCGACGAGTCCGGGCACGTTCGTGTCACGGAGCGCCAAGAAGGTTGAGGTGATCGTTCGCAGACCCGCTACCACTCGGATCGGGTGGGTGGCGGCGACAGTGGCTCTGTCCATCGTCGGTCTATTCGCATCCTTCGGCTCCGCTATCGCCGCTCCCACAACCGCGACCGCGCCCGCTCGACCGACGACCACGTCCTCCGCAACGGTCGACCAAGCAGCAAGGGAACACGACCAGGCGGTCTTCGACCTTCTCGTGCTTGAGCGGAAGCTGGCCACGACGGAACACCGCCTCGCCGAAGCCGAATCGGAGCGAGAACGTCTCGCCGCCCGGCTCGCGACAGCCGCAGCCGACCGGGACCGCGCCCAGCGCGACTTGACCGCCACGCGCGCCCGCCTGACCTCCCGCCTGCGGGCTACATACATGCTCGGGGAACTGGGCTGGCTGGACTATCTCGCCGACAGCGCCGATGTCAAACAGCTTGTGAGCCGCGCCGCTCTGCTGTCACGGGTGTTCATCGCTGAGGCCCGACTTGCTGAGGAGATCGATCGCGCCCGCGCGGGTGCGGTGCGGGCCGAGACCTCGTTACGCGAAGCCTCGGCCGCTCAGGCGAGTCTCGTGAGCGAAGCCCGTGCACTTCGCGGGCACCTGGAGCGGGCTCGGACCGACCAAGCCCGGGTGGCCACGCGCCTCGGTGAACACTTGGCCAAGGCCCAAGCCGATGCCCACGCCGCCCAGGCGCGCATGGACGCAATCAACCGGCAGGCCGGCGGTGCCT
>CAZDGO010000387.1:0-2589 GCA_964504825.1 uncultured Gaiellales bacterium | reverse complement strand
AAGGCCATGATGACGGCGATGAAGACCCATAGAAGCGCGAGGAACTTGCCCTGCTGGATGAGATAGGTCTTGCAGGTCTCCCAAATGAGTTCCGAGATCTCGCGCATCGACCGATGGACCGGCAGGTTCTTCACCTGGAGATAGTTCACCAAGCCGAAGATGAGCCCCAAGGCGCATATGATGAGACCGAACGTCAGGAGCGTCTGGCCGCTCATGCCCAAGAAATCGACGCTGCCCAAGTCGGGCAAGACCAGGCTGGCCTCGCCGCCGGCACCTTCAGCCGCCAGGGCCGCAGCTGGGATCACGAGGGCGACGAGTGCGAGGATCATGGTGACCAGCGCCACCATAGCTCCCCCGCGGGGCCGACCCCTCGTGGCCGTCGGATGCGTTGTTCGTGTACCTTCCATGCAGTGTGCTCCTCCCTCTCTCGGTGCGACTCTCTCTACGACGCCTCTCTCCGCTGCCCCCGCGCACCCTCGCGGGTCGTGTCGGGCGGTGGACGGACAGTGACGATCTGAGACAACCTATGCCCGACGGTACGCTCGACCCCATCCACCCGGATGACCAGCGGGCCGTCGAAGGGCGCCTTCTGGATAACGGTCACCTGCGCTCCCGGGCGCAGGCCCAGGGAGTCGATGAACTCGATGATGTCCGGCCCCTCCTCGAGAACGGTGGCCACCTCACTCGTCTCCCCCGGCTCGAGTTCATACAGGCTTATGACCTCGGGGAACGAATCCTCCGGCACCGCAGGGATAGGGAACCCGTGCGGACACGCGGCGGGCTTGTGGAGGGCCGCGAACAGCCTATCCTCCACCCGTTCGGGCAGCTCGTGCTCGAACTGCACAGCCAACTCGTGGGCGTCCGACCATGGGAACCCGAGCATATCGGTCAGGAACCGCTCGACAATGCGGTGACGGCGCAGTGCCTTGGTCGCTTCGCGCCGGCCCTCGTCGGTGAGACGGAGACCATGGTATGGCGTGTAGTCCACGATGCCGCGCTCGGCCAGCTTCTTGGCCATCTCCGTCACGGCCGGAGCGGTGAGATTCATGGCATGCGCGAGTTCGCTGGTCTGGACCGGTCTCTCCCGGGGACCTTCCCGCTGCTCGAGCTTGAAGATGTGCTTGAGATATTCCGCTACCGCCCGATTCGATGCCCGTTTGTGCTCCGCGTCCAACGACTATCCCACGCTTGATTTCAGCCCGCCTAATTTGTTGATTCACCATGCTACATTCCGGGCATGCCCCGTGTCAAGCACACGCCGGCTCACCGGAAGAAGAGCGCCGTGACAAGGGCGAAGATCGGGAGCAGCACCACGCCCGAGTAGACCATATAGCCACCGAAGGATGGCATCCGCACCCCTTGGTGCTCGGCGATGGCCTTGACCATGAAGTTGGGGGCGTTCCCAATGTACGAGTTCGCCCCCATGAACACCGCTCCGGTAGAGATGGCGGCCAGGAAGGCGGCAGGCGCCGACCCGATCGCAGCATGGACCTGCGTGCTCATAAGCCCGGCCATGTCACCCACACCCAAATAGCCCTGGGCGATGCTGGTGAAGGCCAGATAGGTGGGAGCGTTATCCAGTAACGAGGACAGGGCGCCCGTCGCCCAGAAGAAGTGCCACGGCTGCGTCAGGCCCAGACTGGCTCCATGGGCCCTCAGGATAGCCAACGCGGGCACCATGGTTGCGAAGATACCCGCGAAGATCACGGCGACTTCGATGATGGGGCCCCACGAGAAGAAATTCGAAGCACGGGTCCCTGAAGGGCCGAACCGCAGGGAGAGCACGAGCATCGCCACCATCAAAGCTTCGCGCAGGAAGGGAAAACCGATGGCCTCACCGGCCGTGGTGAGACGGTCCGAGAAGAGCACTGCCAGCACGACGCCGGCCAGGAAGAGCAGGTTTATCTTGCCAGCCACCCGCATCGGGACATAGTCCAAGGCGTCGTAGCGCAGCGCTTTCGCAGGCTCCCGCCGATAGAGATACATGTCCAGCACCAGGAATATCGCAGTGGTCAGTCCGACCCCGACGAGCCACTGAGGCAGCAGGCGCAGGGTCCAGAAGAAATCGACCCCTCGGAGGAAGCCGAGGAACAGAGGCGGATCGCCCAACGGGGTCAGTAGTCCCCCGAGATTACAGATCACGAAAATGGAGAAGATCACCACGTGCTGGGAGTGCGTCCGCTCTGAATTGGCGCGAAGGATAGGCCGGATCAGCACCATCGCCGCACCGGTAGTGCCCACGATGTTGGCCAGCACCGCCCCCACCAGCAAGAAGGATACGTTGGTGCGCGGCGTGCCCAGCAGGTTACCGGTGATGTAGATGCCCCCAGAGATCGTGAACAACGCCGCCAGCAGAGCCATGAACGAGACATACTCCCTGGCGGTGTGAACGATCTCCTCGGCGCCCCCACGGCCGAATCCGAGCCAGAGATAGGTGAGCACAGGCAACCCGAAGAGGCCCGCGACGAGCGCCTTGTTCCGGTTGTGTTCGAACCACTCCCCGATCGTGAGCGGCATGATGGCGATAGAGAGCAGCAGTCCGGCGAAGGGCGCAAGCAACCACAGGGGAAGAGCGGCGCCCAGTTGATC
>CAZDGO010000386.1:0-2597 GCA_964504825.1 uncultured Gaiellales bacterium | reverse complement strand
CGCTAATGCGATTGGCCTCGTGAACTTGTTGGACGCTTGATGCCCGTGTGCGTTTCGGCAGGGCGCTCGAACAGGAGCACGCTGCACTTTGCAATGGTCGCGGACCTGGCCGGTCGCACGGTAATGGCTCACTCTGATCTCTAAGCCGTCGCCGACCGCTGCCGACAGTTCCGTTTTCCATTCCACATCAAAGCGGGTGTAGTTGCCTTCTGTCGCGGTGATGGCGATGTCCACGTCGCTACCACGCCGAGCAAAGCCTTTCGCCCTGCTTCCGAACAGGCGCACGGCCGAGACCACGACTGAGCCCCCGATGCGGCCTAAATCATATGCGTCCAGTCAACGTTCCATAAAGGAGACCGCCAAACACGAGGAGTTCGGTCCCAAAGACGAAAGTTATCCATACCCTTGCCAGGATGCCAGTCAACCTGCGCCATGACGCACTGCGCCAAGCGCCGATACCAGCAAATACTCGGTAGAGCGAGGGGGCTAGGTAGGAAAGAGGAACGTAAAGCAGCAGGGCCCCGGTCCCGCCTATTGGTCGTGCAAGTATGACGTGTTCCACCGCATACTGCACTCCTGCGGCCAGAAGCAGACCTGCAATTGAAGCCAGAATGCTTCCAGCGGCGAAGTAGATCCAAAAAGCTTCCCAGAGCGGCTTCTCGCCGCGCCAGAGATGCGAGAGCCCCAAGAAGCCGCGCGAGCCCGCAGGAGTTGTCGGAGGTAATGCAGGAAGTGGGGGAGGGCCTGGAGGTTTTAGTAGACCCGGAACGGATGAAGCTGACTTCCAAGTGGTGAAACCTGCCTTCCAGAGCAAGTCGTCTGTTAGCACTTCGCCACGCGCTGCCCGTCGAAGCAACTCGTTATGAGACACCGGCCCCCACTGGTTGCCGTTGCGCGACAAATGCCAGACCGCCTGATCCTTCATGCCCGCCCCCTAAGACGCCGCGAACCCGCCGATGACCCAGCCTATCGCGCGGACCACACCATATACGACGAGGGAGAAGCAGAGCGTGAGGGCTAGAGCCTTTGCCAAGGGCTCAAGAAATTTCCGCCACCAGTTCTTCTGGACAACCCGATCCGCCCACTCCTTCTGCTTTACCTCCGGGAGGTTCTCAAAGCCGGGGAACATCCGGACGCGGGCTATTCCTTCGACATTGAGGATTGCGCGCTCTGGGTTGGCGACGCTAAGGCCATCTTTCGAGCGCTCCGACCACGATGTCGGCTTCTCAATGGTATATGTCGCGGAGGTTGGCGCGTCCCAATCAGGGACGAACATCACTGAGATAAAACCGCCGACAAGCATAACAATGGCAGCTAGAAAAAATCCTAGCCGGTGGAAGCCACGGCCTACTCGCTGCGATGTGCCCATTGGACGTGCCCCCTAGCCACCGAGCATATCACCCTGGCATCATGCGCCAAAACCATACGAAGCAATCGGCTCGACTACGCCATAACGCAGTAACCAGTACGCAAGAATGGCACAGACAACGGCGATGCCAGCGTAGACAGCCCGTTCTGCAAAACTACCGTCGTTCAGCCTACCCCCCAGCCCCCAGCCTGTACCAACTTGTCGGTCAAGCCATTCACTCACTTTGTCATCGAACCCCAACACATCGCGGTAGATCATCAGGATTGCTGAACCCAAAAAGGTAAAGCCAATGAATGCCATGAGCGGCACCAAAATGATGAGGATGATGAGATCGCTCATCGGAGCGGGTTTCCCCGCACCAGTTCAGGCAGCTTCGCCACGTTGAGAGCAATGCGCCGCGCCTCATCGAAGGTGAGCACCTTTGCGATGTCAGCTTGTTCGCGCGTCTCACGTGCGTACACGTAGACAAGCGCTTGGCCGTTGGCGTCCAGCACCTTGAAGCCGCCCGCTATCTGCTCAACCTGCCACGGCGGATTGAACCGCCGCGCGCGAACTGCTCGCGCTTTGTCGCGAGCGCCATCATCCGTCATGGCTGCTCCCTCGATTGGCTCCGCGCGGCACTAACATTGTCTACTTGCCCAGCCTCTCATCGAGGAATGCGAGGGCGAAGGTACCCGCCATGATAACCCAAGCTACCCACAGCGGTGCCCCGGTGAACAAAACAAGGAGGCCGAAGATACTCCCCACAACTATGATCCCGCTGTTCATGACGCTCCCCGCTGCTCGTTAGCAATGTAGCTTGATGTTAGCTCGCCGCGCATCGCCATTGCGCGTGCGGGTTTGCTCTAACAAACAGGGGGTGCGACTGTTTAGCCAGCCGTTAAGCCAGGGCTGGAGGCAGTAGGATCAGAAGGTGATCAAGTGCTTGGAAAATTTGGTGGAGCCAGGCGGGATCGAACCGCCGACCTCGTGAATGCCATTCACGCGCTCTCCCAACTGAGCTATGGCCCCGGGTCAGTCGTTAGATATGGGGTATGCAGGTGTCAGATTTCGGGCGGCGAGTGTCAAGTGTCAACGGCGCGGGCAATATCCGTCTCCTGCACCCGGCGCCCGATACCTAAACCTCAGGTCTCCTCGCCCTTGCCGCCGCCGACAATACCGGACACGTCGGCTTCGCCCTCCTCCTCCTCGAGAAAGGCGTTGTCGTCGTCGGCTGCCGGAATCACGG
>CAZDGO010000385.1:0-2609 GCA_964504825.1 uncultured Gaiellales bacterium | reverse complement strand
GAGTCGAGGAGCACGAGCACCTGCTGCACCAGTTCGGCTGGGACGACGAGCCGGTCAGCGTGCTCGACCCCCGGGTGAGCGGTGGCGACCCGACCGGGCTGCTGGCCCTGCACTCGCTGTCGAAGCGGAGCAACCTCGCGGGCTACCGGGCGGGTTTCGTGGCCGTTCTGGCGGGCTCGATCGAGTATCCGGGGGCGGCGCATCTGGCCTCGCGGGCCGCGGTGCGGAGCGGCGCCGGCTACGTGCGTTTGATCACGCCTCCCGAAGTGGCCGCGACGCTGCGGGGCCGGCTGACCGAGGTCGTAGTGCGGGCGGCGGATCCGGCGGAGTTCCTGGCAGGTATCGCCGACGCCCGTATCGGCGCCGTGGTTGTGGGTCCGGGACTCGGCCGGCAGCCGGAGACCATGGCCGGGGTGAGGGCTGCGCTTGCGGGCACTTCGGTGCCCGCCGTGCTCGATGCCGACGGTCTACTGGCCTTTGCCGGAGCAGCGACCGAGCTCCGTGGGCGAGCCGGGCTGGTGTTGACTCCCCATGCCGGGGAGCTCGCGGCGTTACTGGGCGTCCCGGTGAAGGAGGTCACCAACGCGGCGTTGCCGGCCGCCCGACGGGCGGCGGAGGTCACCGGTCAAGTGGTAGTCTTGAAAGGCTCGGCCACGGTGATCGCCGAACCGGGAGGCGATACGTGGGTGGTCACGCAGGGGCCTCCGCAGTTGGCCTCTGCGGGCACGGGCGATGTGTTGAGTGGCTGCCTGGGGGCGATGCTCGCCAAGGGCTTGGCTCCCGCGGAGGCGGCCAGGGTGGGCGTGTGGGTGCACGCCGAGGCTGGGCGCTGGGGCGCGACGGCGTTCCCCGGGGGTCTGGCCGCCGAAGATCTGATAGCGCTTATCCCCCGCGTCATAGCGGGGCACATAGAGGAGAGGAGACCAGGGTGGACCAACTGACTGCCAGGGACATCATGCAGGCCGAGGTGGTGACCATCGGGCCGGATGCCACAGTGCGGGAATTGGCCGACCTGCTCGCCTCGAGCAAGATCAGTGGTGTTCCGGTGGTGGACGCCGGAGGGGCGGTCGTGGGGGTGGTCACCGAGGGCGACATCGTCCTGCAGGATGCCGGCCTCCACTTCCCTCACTACATCCAATTCCTCGACAGCACCATCTACCTTGAGAGCGTGAGGAAGTTCGAGGAGCGGTTCCGGCGTACCTTCGGCACCAAGGTGGCCGATATCATGAGTGTAGAGGTCGTGAGCGTCGCGCCCGACGCCTCGGTGTACGACGTCGCCACCTTGATGGCCGACAGTGGCGTCAATCGCGTGCCGGTGCTCGAAGATGGCCGCTTGGTGGGCATCATCACGCGCGCCGATGTGGTGAAGGCCATAGCGTCCGCCCAGGCCTGATCGAGCAGGCGTGATCTAAGTGTACCGAGCCCGCGCGACGATAGACCTGGCGGCGGTGCGTCACAATGTGGCGCTGCTCTGCTCCCGGCTGGCCGGTGCGACCAGACTGATCGCGGTCGTCAAGGCCGACGGCTATGGGCATGGGGCGGTGCAGGTGGCCCGGGCCGCTCTCGAGGCCGGAGCCGGTGCTCTGGCGGTCACCACTACAGAGGAAGCGTGGGAGCTCCGAGATGCCGGACTGGGCGGGGCTGTGCTCATCATGGGGCCGGTGCTCGACGATCAGTTGGAGGAGGCGGTCGCGAGCGGGGCCGAGTGTGCTGTGTGGTCGACCAAGTTCGTGCCCTCGGTCTCGGAAGCCGCGCGGCGCTTGGAGCGCCGGGTCAGGCTGCACATCAAAGTCGACACGGGGATGCATCGGCTGGGCGTGGAACCGCATGCTCTGCCGGGCCTGCTCGAGACCATCGCGACCGACCCCTGGCTGGAGCCGGCGGCCGTGATGACCCATTTCGCCACCGCCGACGACGATCCCGAGTTCCTCGCGGGCCAGCTCGCCCTCTTCGCGGAGATCACCGCCCCGCTGCGCGCTCGATTCCCCGGCCTTGCGTTCCACGCCGCCAACTCGGCGGCTACGCTACGCGATCCGGCGACCCACTTCGATGCCGTGCGCTGCGGCCTGGCGATGTACGGCATGTCGCCGTTTCAGCGAGATCCTGATGTCGATGGTCTGGCGCCGGCTCTGACACTCACCAGCTACGTAGCCGCTTTGCGGGACATCGAGGTGGGTCAAGGCGTGAGCTACTCCTGGACTCGTCCCTCCGGGTGGCGGGCCTCCCGCCCCACTCGGGTGGCTCTGGTGCCGATCGGCTACGGAGACGGTTTTTTCCGCCTGCTGTCGAACGAGGGCGACGTGCTGATAGGCGGGAAGCGGTATCCTCGGGTGGGGAACGTGTGCATGGACCAGTTCCTGGTCGAAGTGGGCCGCGACGCCCCGGTTGGTTTCGGTGAGCGCGTGGTGCTCCTCGGTCGCCAAGAAGACGAACGTATCACTGCGGAGGAACTCGCACGAATCGTCGGTACGATCAACTATGAAGTGACCTGCTCCCTCACGGCCCGCGTGAAGCGCGAGTACGTGGGGGTGCTACCACAACCGGGAGAATAGGACACCATGGCCAAGAAGGAACAACGGCGGGCGGCCCGTCAGCCCCAGCAGCAATCG
>CAZDGO010000384.1:0-2613 GCA_964504825.1 uncultured Gaiellales bacterium | reverse complement strand
GGACAATCACCGTCGTTCGCGTCCGGTAACAACCCTCGGGTCAACGGACAGGGTCGGACCCAGTCGGCCCCCAGTGGGGGTAAGCGGACGCGGCCTTTGTCAGGTCTTCGGGTGATCGACTTCGGGACGCTCACCGCTGGCCCATTCTGCACTCGCATGTTCGCCAACATGGGTGCCGACGTGCTCAAGATCGAGCCTGTGGAGGGCGAGGCGGGCAGGCACTCGCTGCCGATCGTGGACGACGAGAGCGTGTACTTTCACATCACAAACAGTGACAAACGCTCTTTCAGCGTGAACCTCCACGAGGAGGGAGACGTGGCCATCATTCGAGAAGTGGCGCTGGGGGCCGACATTCTCGTGGAGAACCAGGCTCCGGGGGCCCTCACAAAACGGGGCCTCGGACCCGCAGACCTTTGTGCAGACGCTCCCGATCTCGTTTACACGTCCGTTACAGGTTACGGACATGAGGGAGTGCTCGGGGGACATAGGGCCTACGACTCCGTGATACAGGCGGGTGCGGGGCTCATGAGCATGTCAGGGGAGGAGAATGGCAAGCCGATGAAGGCTGGCATATCCGCCGCGGACGTTCTTGGGTCCCTCGGCGCAGCGACTGCGAGCCTCGGTGCAGTCTTCGGGAGGATTACCGGACGCCATGAAGGTGTCCGACTGGACGTCGCACTCTACGACATGCTCGCATGGAGCATGCAAATGTCTTGGGTAACTGAGTTCTCCGGCTTGGGAGCCAAGCGCCACGGCAACGGACACTGGCTGTTCGCGCCGTATGGGGTTTTCAAGACGGCCGATGAGGCCCTGGTTGCAATTGCGGCAGAGACCGACGAGGAATGGCAGCGGTTGGCAGCCATCCTTGCTGAGGCCATGCCCAGCAGATGCCCACCCGGCGCGGGGGCATGGGCGCGGGACATGCGGTTGGAGCGCAAGGAGGTGCTCGAAGAGCTGATATCGAGCTACTGCGGCGCGCATCAGTTGGATGAGGTAGTCAAGCGCCTTCAAGCCGACCGAGTTCCAGCAGCGCCCGTCGTCGAGGTCGAGGAGGTTTTTACGACCCGCCAATCGATCGCACCCACCACGGCGGACGTTGTGCTCGCCAATGGGAAGTCGCTCAAAGTCACGGACATCTCGATCCGATTCAGCGCGACTCCGGTTGAGGTGCGGATGCCGGGGCCTGATCTTGGCGTAGAGAACGCCAAAATCAGGTCCGCGCCCGAGAAGGCATGGGAGAGCGTGTTCGAAGCACGATGAAAGCTTCTTTCCAAGAGGAGGTGAGGCCGGGAGGAAGCGCACCAGCCGCATGAGGGGCCGATCGCGTCACGCGTCTTGCACGTCACAAGATGCCGACATTGTGTAAAGCCCGGCGACAAGGGTCAAGTGATTGGATCAGAAGTATGGGAGCGTACAGATGGTAGAAGAGGTCACAGCGCTGTTCGAGCGCAAGAACGGCGTCGGATGGCTTACTTTCAACCGGCCGGATCGGCTGAACGCGCTGAACGTCACAATGGTGGAGGCTTGCCAGAGCTATCTAGATGAGACGCGGGCCGATCCGGAGGTGAAGGTCTTGGTGATCACCGGAGCCGGCCGTGGATTCTGCTCGGGCGCCGACCTCAGACAGCTATTCGGCGCCGGCGCAGGAGCGAACCCCAACGAGGGACCACCACAACATTCGGGCGTGCAGCGCTTTACAGCGGGGCTGCACTATCTCGATAAACCCGTGATCGCTGCCGTCAATGGCCCGGCAGTTGGTGCCGGCTTCGAGCTGTCGCTGGCCTGCGACCTCCGTATTGCAGCGGAAAGCGGGTACTTCATGGAGGCGGCGATGCGTCACGGCCTGATCCCGGGGGACGGCTCCGTTTTGCTCCTGCCACGGATCGTCGGGATGGGCCGGGCGATGGACATCCTTCTTTCAGGCAGGAAAGTCCTATCGGCCGAGGCCAAATCGATCGGACTGGCGAGCGATGTTGTTCCAGACAGCGACCTCCACGACCACGTCCAAGAATTTGCCGAGACGCTCGCAGAGGTGCCCGCAGACGCCACAGCCATGCTCAAGCAGTCGATCCGCTTGGCGACCGCGGGACCTGAGCTAGGTTCGGTGTTCTCTTTCCTGCGCTTGGGCGTCGCCCACGGCAAGCGCCTGCGCACTGCTGAGGGCGCATTCGACAAAGGCAGCAAATGACCACGGCTCCCAGATTGTGTCTATCGCGCTTGCTGAGGGTGGAGGATTGGCGATGACGAAGTCGACCGAGGTCCGCTGCACGATCATGCGAGGGGGCACGAGCAAGGGCGTCTTTCTCGAGGCAGGTGACTTGCCGCAGGATGCCGTGGAGCGGGATCACCTTGTCATGGGTTTGTTTGGCAGTGGCGACCCCCGCCAAATCGACGGACTTGGTGGCGCAGACATCCTGACCAGCAAGGTTGCCATCATCGGTCCTCCGAGCCGTGACGACGCCGACCTTGACTACACATTTGGTCAGGTCGGGATCGCGGAGCGGTCCATCGACTGGCACGGAAACTGCGGCAATATATCGGCCGCAGTTGGTGCATATGCGATTGAGGCTGGATACGTAGAACCGACACAGCCCTACACCTCCGTTCGTGTCC
>CAZDGO010000383.1:0-2626 GCA_964504825.1 uncultured Gaiellales bacterium | reverse complement strand
GCGAATGGGCTACCCCACGATCCGCGCAAACCGGCACAGGGACAGGGCTCGAGCAGCGTCGAGACGACCAACAGCCCATTCTCACGACCTCACCCGTAGGGCCGCTCACTCCGAGCTCAGTTGGTTAGAGCAGCCGACTCATAATCGGCCGGTCGCAGGTTCGAGTCCTGCTGGGCCCATAGGAAAGCCCCGCACATCGCGAGGCTTTCCAGATGCTCGAACCTGCCGATCGATTCCGGGTCACTCAGCAGGAGAGCAACGGCGCCAGTCGCAGCTGTGTCTCGCGCAGCCGGTTCGAGATGATGCGCGCCACGTTGGTCATGAGTGCGTTCCCGAGATGTGGCTCGGACTCGGTCAGACGCTGGATGTCCTCGACCTTGAAAATGGCGAGTTCTGATGGCTCGAGGGCGACGACCGTCGAGGTGAAGGTCTGCTGGGGCACGAGAGCCGACCAACCGACGAGATCACCCGGGCCTGCCGTGTCGAGAGCCACGGACTCATCACCCACCTGCATGTGGAGCTCCAGCTTTCCCCCCAGCACCACGCAGAGACCGTAGGCGTCGTCGTCCTGGCGGAAGATCGTTTCTCCCTCACCGTAGCGCCATTCCATGGCAATACTCTCAAGCTGGTGTACTTCAGCAGGGGTGAGCCCCTCCAGGGCCGGCGTGTTGCTGAGATTGACTGTCGTGGACATGTTGCTCCTTCGTCGCCGTTGCCGGTCGCCACTGCATCTGGTTCGAATCAGAAGCGGTGGCTTGCCGGGTGAACACGTTCACAAGGCACAGTACTCCACGCTACCCAGATTGACATCCCCTTATTGATAGCGATTGGTTATAGATGCAACGGTCGGGATTGGTGGAAGCTCTGATCCATGAGACGATGAGAAACATGAGCACCTCGTCGCAAGCGAGACGGGGGCTGACAGGATCCGAGCGGAAGGGGTCGGCATGCTCGTCGAGGATCTGGAGCGGGTGCTGGACGAACTTGCCCCACGTACGCTCACCGAGCCGTGGGACACGACGGGACTCTTGGTTGGGCGCCGCGGGACGGAGATCGCACAGGTGATCGTGGCTCTCGATCTCAGCGAGGATGTGGTCGTAGAGGCGGTCACCGGCGGGTATCAGGCCATCATCACCCATCACCCGTTGCTGTTCACCCCGCTCCGTCGGGTCACCGATGCCGACCGGCGAGGCATGCTGGTAAGCCAGCTCATCGCCGCCGACGTGGCCTACTTCGCGGCGCACACCAACCTGGACGGCGCGGTGGGAGGATTGTGCGACCTCGTCGCCCAGGAACTCGGCCTTCTCGACCTGCACCCGTTGGTGCGCGCCGGCGCCGGACGGAAGAAGTTCGTAGGTTTCGTGCCGCCAGAGGCGATGGACCGCGTGAGCGGGGCCGTGTTCGCGGCCGGCGCCGGACGTATCGGAGAGTATCGGGAGTGCGCTTTCGCCGGCTCGGGCGAGGGAACTTTCGTGCCGGGCGCCACCGCAGCCCCGCATGTCGGGCGCCCCGGTCGCCCCGAACGTGTAGCCGAGGTGCGATGGGAGACGATCGTGCCGACAGAGCGCCTTGCTGAAGTCATCAACGCATACCTGGAAGCTCATCCGTACGAGGAGCCGGCCTTCGACGTCTATCCGCTCGAAGATGTGCTGGTGCGGGGTGGGCAAGGCAGGGTGGGATCCACCCGTGCCGCCACCTCGCTGCTATCCCTCGCCGAGACGGCCGCTGAGGCCTTCGGACTCTCGGAGGTGACGTACGCGGGCGACGGGGAGAGGATAGTCGACCGGGTGGCTGTCGTCACCGGCAGCGGGGGCAGCTTGATGGAGGTCGCCGCCGGCCGCGCCGACGCGTTCGTCACGGGCGACCTTCACTATCACGACGCCGAGCGGGCCGCCGATCTTGGGCTCGACGTGATCGTCTTGCCTCACGGCCGCCTGGAGGCGTGGGCCATGCGGCGGTGGACGGAGACTCTCGAGGCGGCCCTGCTGGCGTGGTCGGTTCCGGCCAGCTTCTCCGCGCGCGGTCGCTCTCCGTGGCACGCGGTTCGGCCTGTAGCAGGAGTGAGACCCGATCCAGGCGGTCCTGTCGACAA
The DNA here is from genome assembly GCA_964504825.1 of uncultured Gaiellales bacterium. GTDB lineage: Bacteria > Actinomycetota > Thermoleophilia > RBG-16-64-13 > RBG-16-64-13 > JAJZQZ01. The sequence goes on along the minus strand of CAZDGO010000383.1, from coordinate 534 downwards.
GGTGGCGCGCCTCTTCGACCTGGAACAGGCCGCAGGGGGGGAGTCGTCCGGTGAGGCAGGAGCCGTGCTGGGAAGCATTACGACTGCCGATGACGAGCCGCCGGTCTACGTGCTGCGCACCGACGGAGGGTCGCGGGGCAACCCCGGTCCTAGCGCCATAGGCGTGATACTCGAAGACGAGCAAGGGACGGTGCTGGAGGAGATCGGGGTATGCATCGGCACGGCGACCAGCAACCAGGCCGAGTATCAGGCTCTGATCACGGGTCTCGAGACCGCCGTGGACCGGGGGGTGCGCAGGCTGCGCATCCTGGCCGACTCCGAGTTGCTCGTGCGTCAGATGCGCCAGGAGTACAAGGTGCGCAACGCCGGGCTGAAGGAGCTCTACCTGCAGGCCCGGACGCTGGTGCGTCAGTTCGACCGGGTGGAGATCAAGCACGTGCCCCGAGAAGAGAACGTCGCCGCCGACGCCCTGGTCAATCGCGCCCTGGATGGTCTGACATAGTTTGCATCCGCGAAACGCCTGGGCTATAATCC
>CAZDGO010000382.1:0-2630 GCA_964504825.1 uncultured Gaiellales bacterium | reverse complement strand
GCGGTGGCGGCCCGCGGCGCCCTGACCATCGGCGCGGCTACGCCGCACGCCGACATCGAGGACTCGGGCTGGGTGGCGGAGCATTTCGCCGGCCTTCAGCAGGCCTGTGCCGGCCTCGGGTCACGCCAGGTGCGTAACGTGGGCACCCTGGGGGGCAACATCTGCAACGCCGCACCGTGCGCCGACTCGGCCACGGGGCTGATGCTGTTCGACGCCTCGGTGATGCTCACCGGCCCCAACGGCGTGCGGGAGGTGTCCTTGGCCGACTTCTTCATCGGCCCCGGCCAGACCCGGCGCGGTCCGGCCGAGATCCTTACCCAGATCCGCGTCGCCGATCCGGGCCCGCAAACCTACTCGGGTTACCAGAAGCACACGCGGCGCAAGGGCGTCGAGCTCGCCATGATGTCGGTGGGCGTCAGGATCACCCTGGCCGACGACGGTGTGACTGTAGCCAAGGCGCGCATCTCGCTCGGCGTCTGCGCCCCCACTCCTACCTGCTCCGCTAACGGCGAAGCCTACCTGGAGGGCAAGCCTCTCACCCGGGAGAACGCGGTCCAAGCGGCCGAGCTGGCCGCCGCTGAGTCGCGGGTGCGTGATAGTTGGCGGGGCAAGGCCTGGTACCGCCGAGAGATGATCCGGGTGCTGGTGCCGCGCGTGATCGAGCAATCGGGCGCGTTCGCGGCCGTGGAAGCGAGGTAGACGACGATGGATTTCAATGTGACCAAGACGGGGCTGGTCGATCCGACCGGCGGTTCCGTGGATGTGTGTGGACTCGAATCCGTCGTGCGGCTCACGGTCAACGGCGACAGGGTCGCCGTGCGGGTGGATGCTGAATGGAACCTGCTGCGCCTGCTGCGCGACGGCCTGGGCCTGCTCGGCACCAAGGAAGGCTGCGGTGGTGGCGAGTGCGGCGCCTGCACGGTGATCGTTGACGGCCGGGCGGTGAACTCGTGCCTCTTCCCGGCCATGGCGGCCGACGGCGCGTCTGTGGTGACCGTCGAGGGCCTCGCGGGCGCCGACGGCGCCCTGCACCCGCTTCAGCGCCAGTTCGTGGAGAAGGGCGCCGTGCAGTGCGGTTTCTGCACCCCGGGCATGCTGATGTCGGCCAAGGCCCTGCTCGACCGCGCTCCCGACCCCACCGAGCGCCAAATCAAGTCGGCCCTGGCCGGCAATCTCTGTCGCTGCACGGGCTATAACCAGATAGTCGACGCCGTCCAGGCGGCGTCGGTCACGGCAGCGGAGGTGACGGCATGACGGCGCCGACTGTTACCATCCCCGTGGCCGGCGCCACCACCACCGTTCTCGCCGACCAGGAGAAAGCACAAAAGGTGCTCGCCGTCATAGGTAAGCCCATCCCCAAGGCGGACGCGGGCGAGAAAGTCATCGGCCGCTCGGAGTACATCCACGACTTCGCCCTCCCGGGGATGCTGTTCGGGAAGATCCTCTACTCCACCCGTCCCCACGCGAAGATCCTTTCCATCGACACTACTGACGCCGAGAAGTTCCCCGGAGTCAAGGCGGTGTTGACCGCTCACAACTCGCCGGAGATCCGCTTCGGCCTGCTCAAGGACAACATGGCGCTGAAGAAGGACCGGGTGCGCTCCTACCGCGACGAGGTGGCGGCGGTGGCGGCCACCACCCCGGAGATCGCCGAGGAAGCCCTCAAGCTCATCCGGGTGGAGTACGAGGACCTGCCTACGGTCTTCGACCCCGAGGAGGCCCTCGCCGATGGTGCACCTCTCATCCACGACAAGAACGCCAAGGGCGAGCCCATCACCGACAACCGCCTACGCCTGCCGTGGAAGTTCGCCGCCGGCGACATCGAGGCGGGGGAAGCGGCTTCCGCTCACATCGTTGATGGCTACTTCGAGACGGGGTGGGTGACGCACTGCTGCATGGGCACGGCCGGTTGCGTGGCTACCTTCGATACGCGCGAGAACCTCACCATCTACTCCATCACCCAGATCCCGAGCATGGCCAAGGCCGACTTCCAGGAAGCGCTCAAGGCCATGGGGATCCGCGGCAAGGTGCGGGTGGTCAACACCACCATCGGGGGCGGGTTCGGCTCGAAGCTCGATACCTATGCCTTCGAGTACATCGCCATCCTGCTCGCCCACCGCACGCGGCGTCCGGTGAAGATCCTTTTCAACCGGGAGGAGGAGTTCTTCGCCACCTCGCCCCGGCAGCCGGTCCGGGCCAAGATCCGCCAGGGCTGCGACGCCCAAGGCAAGCTGACCTTCCGCGACATCAGCCTCATTCTTGACAATGGCGCCTATACCTCCTGGGGGGCGACCACCCCCACGGTCATGATGATGCCCGCTTCCGGCCTCTACGAGGTGCCGAACGTGCGCTTCAAGGCCACCTGCGTCTACACGAATAACACCTACTCGCAGGCGATGCGTGGCTACGGCACGCCGCAGCTCACCTTCGCCCTCGAGTCGAACATGGATGAGCTCGCCGAGAAGGCGGGCATCGACCCGTACGACTTCCGCCTGCTGAACGCGAACCACCCCAATACCGAGACCCCCCAGGGCTTCAAGGTGACCACCTGCGGCCACATCTCCTGCCTCGAGGTAGTGGCCGACAAGCTCGACTGGGCCGGTCACCGCGAGGCGAAGGCCGAAGCGGCC
>CAZDGO010000381.1:0-2641 GCA_964504825.1 uncultured Gaiellales bacterium | reverse complement strand
ACATCCTGGTATTGGCGGTGTGGCGCGGTTGAGGCTCGAAGAGTGTCTGGATGTGCGCCGGGAGACCCTGCACGTGGTTGCGGCCTTGCTCTCAGAGATGGCGCTTCACGCGGGCAGTCGAACCATGCTGGCCTTCGATGACGTACACACGGTCGAAGAGTCGGAGGCGGTGGTGTCGGCACTCTCGTTCTTGGTCGACGGGTTGCCGCCCGGGTGGATCGTCGTCTTTTCGTCGCGCCGCCGTCTGCTCTTTCCCGTCATCGACCTGCGTCAGCGTGACAGGTTGGTCGAGGTCGATCTTCGCCGGCTGCGGCTGACGCCCTCAGAAGTGGAGGAATGGGCGCGTGGCAGTTGGGGGGTCGATCTGACCCTCGCCGACGCCCGTACGCTGTGGCGCCTGACCGAAGGTTGGCCGGTCGCACTCGTGTTGCTCGGTCACCGTCTTCGCCAGAGAGGACGCCTGGGAATCCGCGAAGAAGTGGTCGGACTCTCCCGTCAGGGGCGTCACCTGAACGAATACCTTGCCGACGCTGTCTTCCGATCTCTCGACGCAGAGACGACGGTCGTGTTGGCGAGCGGATCTCTGGTGCCTCGTCTCGTGTTCCCTCGAGACGCACCGTTGTTCGCGGATGCCCAAGGGGCCGAGGCGGTCTTGGAGGAATTGGTGGCGCGAGGCTTCCTCGTTACTCAGACCGGTCACCGCACCTACACGCTGCACCCGCTGCTCAAACAGTTCGTGACCCGCGAAGCCCGGCGGGCCGATCCCGCTGGGTCAGCGGCTCTCGCTGGGCGCGTCGCCCAGCACCTCGAGCGAGTCGGAGAGCTGCGCGAGGCTGTTAGCCTCTACCTGTGCACCGGCCAGGTCAAGGAGGCCGTCAAGCCGCTTCGCCTGCTTGCCGCATCGCATCTGAACGCGTCTTCCGCCTACGCGTGTGAAGAGTGGCTCGATCTGCTGCCTGACGATGTACTGGCTATCGAGCCCTGGCTGCTTGTTCTCAGAGCCCGGATACTCCAGGCTCGGGGCGAGTGTCAAGCTGCTGAACCTCTCTACCGTGCGGCGACTCGTTTGTTCGAGGTCACCGAGGATCTTTCGGGAATACTGCAGACCCTGGTGGGTCGCGCGTTCTGCCTGTACATGACGGGACGCTGGGATGACAGTCTGGCTTCTCTGGCGCGCGCCGAGCAGGTTGCTGTCTCGGCCGACGAACGCGCCGAAGTGCAGCAGAACATGGCCAATGTGCTGCTCAGCCAATGCCGCTGGGATGAGGCCGTCGAGCGCTATGAGGCGGCGCTCACACTGGCGCGCGGGCCGTCTCGGCGTTCCCTCGAGGTGCGCGTGTTCGCCAGTCGCGCACGGCTGTTCTTTTTGCGGGGGAGGTACGTCACCGCGTTGGATTGGAGCCGCCGGGCAGTCGAGCTGGCTTCCGGCGAGCCGCGGTTAGGCTATGCGACCAGCCTGAACGCCGCCGCCACCCTTCTCTACCTGACCGGCCGCTACGAAGAAGCGGCCGGTCAGGCCGAAACGGCGCTTGCGCTGGTACGCGCCCGTGGGTACGTGTTCTTGGAGGCGCCGGTCATGCTTTCTTTGGCGGGTGTGGCGCTGGGGGGTAACGACGTTCGCTCGGCCCTTGCTCATGTAAAGAGGGCAGTTGCCCTCAGTCAATCTTCAGGCGATATCGAGTCCGAGCTGTGGGCAGAGGATATGTTGGGAGATATCTGCAGGCGCAACCGGAATCCGGAGAAGGCGCTGCTGCATCATAGACGCGTTCTCGAGATGGTGGAGCGCGAGCAACTGTCGGTGTTCGAGCAGGTCCGTGCTCTGTGCGGTGTAGGGATGGACTTGGCTGTCAGCGGCGCTGACAGTGACGCGCGCGCCGCCCTTGAGCAGACAGTAGATCTGAGCCGCCGCTGGGGTTTTGACGGCCAGCTGTCCCAGGGGCTCTGCTACCTCGGGTGGTTGTATGCGAGGTCGGGAGCCGAGCAGTCAGCCGCACGGGCGCTACATGAAGCGCTGCGGATCGCCGTCGAACACCAATACCTACACTTCATAGTACAAGAGGCGGTAGTGGCCACCCCCATCCTGGCCCTCGCGGCTCGGGTCGGGGCGGGGGATGGACTGCTCGATATCGCCCTCCCTCGCCTCAACGGCCGTCTGCAGACGTATTTCGCTTTACTCGTGGGCGGAGACACATATCCTACGGATGTACCGCTGGGCGGGCCTCGGCGCAGTCGTCTCCGGGTGGAGAGCTCGGTTTCTGGCAACGACTCTACCGACGACACCGAGGCGGCCCATCGCGTCCGTAGCCTCACGGCACGAGAGCTGGAAGTCTTGAGCATGATCTCTGCGGGCATGCCGAACAAAGTGATCGCCGCCAAGCTCTTCATCACCGAGAAGACGGTAAAGACCCACGCGAATCGCGTCTATCGCAAGCTCGATGTGACCAACCGCCTGCAGGCCGTGCTCGCTCTCCAAGACTACGAGAGGTTCGGTTCCTCGTCCCACGGAGCCCCACGCTCCCGGCGGTGACCCTCTGGCTGCGCGGGCCGGCTCAGTAGAGCTTCTTTGGATATCGAGCACCGGAGCCTCCCAGACATGAACCAGCCGCCCTGAGGGTCGAAGGGCGGCTGGTTCATAGGGAGG
>CAZDGO010000380.1:0-2643 GCA_964504825.1 uncultured Gaiellales bacterium | reverse complement strand
CAGCCGGCTTAACAGCTCTAGCTGAGGATGGTCACTGTGCCCATGTTGCCGTCGACGCGCACGCGCATGCCCTCCTTGAGGACCTTGGTGCCTTCGAACGTGTTCATCACCACCGGGATGCCGTACTCTCGACCCACGATGGCCGCGTGCGAGAGACTGGCTCCGCGGTCGACCACCACTCCGCCCAGCAGGGCGAAGACCGCGGTCCACGAGGGGTAGGTAGCCGGCGACACCAGGATGTCGCCCTCCTCGACGTTGATCAAGTCGGCGTCGGTCATGGCCATGCGTACCCGGCCTTCGGCCACGCCCGGAGAACCGCAGGTGCCGTAGAGATCGGCGTTCAGTTCCGGCTTGGGCACCGGGAAGGAGCCCACGACCACCTTCAGCACTACCGGGTCGTTCGACCGGATCAACGTGCCCATGGCCTCCTCGAGAGTCACACGGCCGATCATGGGCGGGTTCTCCGGATCGGCCCACGTGGCCCACTCGGCCCGGCGCTCGGCTACGATGTCGCGCAGGTCGTGCCACTCGGGCGCAAGTGCCACCCGGCGGATCTCGTCGGGGATGAGGAAGAACACGTCGTCCACCTGGTCCATGACGTCGGCGGCAACCAACCGTTTGCCCCAACCGATGAGCGCGCGGCGCACCATGGCGTGGGTGTACAGGTCGAGCCAGTGGTTGTGCTCTTCGGAGAACGACCCCGACCGCTGCGCCAGACGCAGGAGCTTGGTGAACCAACCTCGCTGCTCCTCAGGGATCTTGGCGAGGAGTTCCTTCTCAGCCACTTCCCGGTCGGCGGCCAGACGGGCGCGCTCGCGCTCGAGGTCGAATTCGCCACCCTTTTGGAGGAACTGCCGCACGCTCATGAACGCCGGCGTGGGATCTTCTACCCACGTGGGGTTGATGAACTCGCTCATGCGCTGGCTGCGCCAGCCGTCTTCATCGAGGAACACATCGAAGTCTTCCAGCCACAGACGGCCGGCCTCGGTCGTCTCGAGGAGGGCTTTCACGCGGTCCGGCGGATTGTTCAGGAAGATGCCGTCAAGACCCATGGCCTGAGCCTTCTTGCCGAAGCTCCATAGCTTCTTGTCGACCTGGAACACCTTGTTGTCGAAGCCGGTGAGCACTCGGTGGAACTTGGGATCGGAGTCGTCGATGTCGAACATCTGCTTCATCATGGCTTCGAAGAGCATATAGACGCCGAAGACCACATACATGAAGTAGAAGTGGATCTCCCACATGCGCCGGTTAAGGCGGAACACGTCTTCCAGGTGGTCGAGCATCTCGATGTTCGTGGCCCCGTCGATGTCGAAGGCTCGGAGCGTGCGGTAGTACTCCTGCAGCTCCACCAGATGCTCGTCCCAGACCTTGTCGTAGTCTTCGATGAAGGGCTCGAGCTGTTTGCGGAACACCTTCTCGCGCGCGGCGATCTCAGCCGGGTCGGTGACCACCAGCACGGCCAGATAGCCGCCGCCCCGGTGGAGGCGCCAGTCCCAGCCCTTGCACGTGGGCAGTTGCAGCTTCTGGGCCGCCCACATCATGCCGTGGCGGCAATAGTTGATCCAACTCCACCCGAACATGGGCGTCCATGGCGGCACGGAGTGGGTGCCGTCGAGAAACCAGGCGTCGTACTTCTTCAGGTCGGCGACTTCGTCGAACTCGAACGGCGTGATCTCGTACGTCCTCATGTGTTCCCCCTGTTTGAAGAGTGTGTTCCCCTGCTTCCCCCGAAGCCCCGCGCTCCCGCGCACCTCCTCCTGGCCGCTCTTAGTTGAACTGACGACCTCCGTCCACGATGATTGACTGCCCCGTGATGAACCCGCTCTCGTCGGAGGCCAGAAAGACCACCAGGCCCACAACATCCTCGGGTTGTTGTGCCCGCTTGACGCACCCGCGGTCGACCCCGTAGGTCTCCGCGCCCGGAATGAGCGAGAGGCTGGCCTCGGTGAGCGTGAAGCCGGGCGCCACGACGTTCACGCAGATGTCGTCGGATCCCAGCTCCTTGGCCATCACCCGGGTCAGGCCGATCAGAGCGCCCTTGCTGGCTACATAGTGAGCCCAATTGGCCGATCCGCTCCAGAAGGTAGCCGAGGCGATGTTGATGATGCGACCGCACTTGCGCGAGCGCATGCCGGCCGAGACGGCCCGACTGACCAAAAGGGGGCCGCGCACGTTGGTGGCCATGACGCGGTCCCACTCGTCGAGGGGCAGCTCCCAGAACGGAGCCCGAGTGAGGTCACCGTAAGCGGCGGCATTGTTGACCAGCACGTCGACGCGGCCCAAGGTCTCCTCAACCAGCCGGACCCCGGCGGCTACGCTCTCAGGGTCGCCGGTGTCGAGCTCCACCGCCATATGGGCCGGCGCTGCGACGTCACCGTCGGCGGCCTCGCTGCCGAACCCGTCCACCGTGGACACGGGCGGCAACTCCGCGAGCAGGGGTTCCAGACGGGCGAGATTGCGCCCCGCCGCCGCCACCACCGCTCCCTCGCGCGCCATCGCACGACAGAACGCATTGCCCAGTCCTCCGGATGACCCGGTCACCAGACACACCTTGCCGGCCAGACGTCCGCTCACGTATCCCCCCTTACTTCTGCCACAACGCCGAACCGCACCGCCCCCCGGCGAAGCGTCATTCTGAAACGA
>CAZDGO010000379.1:0-2685 GCA_964504825.1 uncultured Gaiellales bacterium | reverse complement strand
CCGCCGCTCAAGCCCGTCACCGCCGCGGCGAGCGCGGCGACACAAACGGCCGCGGCCACCCCCACGCCGACACCCCGCCTCAGAGTGAGATAACCAAGAGGCAACGGCAGAGCCGGGATCGCGAAGAGGGCAAGCAAGGGGACGTACGCCACCAAGACCGAGAGCACGACGGCCAATGCCACAGCCTTGCCGGCCTCGCTCACTGCCGCTGTGGTGAAGGTGCTCACGGCAGCCCTCTGCAGGGGAACGACCCCGTTTCTAACGGTTGGAGTACGGCAAGAGCGCGACCTCACGTGCCCGTTTCACGGCCACCGCGATCTGACGCTGATGCCTGCGACATGCACCGGTGGTGCGGCGGGAGCGGATCTTCGCCCGCTCCGACACGAACCGGCGGAGAAGGTTGTAGTCCTTGTAGTCGACGGTCTCGACCTTCTCCTTACAAAAATAGCAGTACTTACGGCGACGATTGCCCGTTGTGGGGCGAACGCGCCGTCTCTTGGCGAAAGCCACTGTCTTCATCCTCCTGACCGGCGGTTAAAAGGGGATGTCATCCTCTCCGCCGAAATCGATGTCCTTAAAATCCTTGTCGGACGCGGGTGGCGTCTCCCGACCGGAAGCAGAGTTGCTCCGGTTCGAGCCGCCGGCCCCAGCTCCCGACCCACTTTCTCCCTGCCCACCGATGAACATCACCGTGTCGGCGATGATCTCGACCTTGCTGCGTTTGGTGCCGTCCTGCGCCTCCCAGCTACGCTGATCGAGGCGCCCGTCAACGGCTACCTGACGACCCTTGCTGAGATACTTCGCGCAGTTCTCACCTTGTTGGCCCCACACGACCACATCGAAGTAGCTCGGCTTCTCGATCCACTGGCCCGAGGCGTCCTTGTAGGACGAGTTCACGGCCACACCAAGGGTGCACACTGAAGTGCCGCTCGGCGTCTGCCGCAGCTCGGGATCTCGCGTAAGATTTCCCACCAATGTGACGTGGGCGATGCCCCTAGCCATCTTTACTCCTACTCCTGTGGGGTGGCTGCCGCGACAGCGGCAACGGGTGCGGGTGCGGGTGCGGGCGTGTCCAGTTTGATCGGCATGGCGCGGATTACCGCGTCAGTGATTTTGAAGACGCGCATCATCTCGTCGAGGGTCTTGGGCTCCGCATGGAAGTACATGACGAAGTAGAAACCTTCATTCATGTGATCGATCTCGTAGGCCAAGCGACGCTTGCCCCACTCGTCGACCTTGCTCATGATGCCGCCGTCGCCGGCGACGATCTCCTTGGCGCGGTCGATGATCGCGATGCGGGCCTGCTCCTCGGTATCGGGACGCAGAACCATCATCAGCTCGTAGCTGTTCAGTTGGGTTCACCTCCTTCGGACTCATGCGGCCCCGGCCTCGCTGCCGGAGCAGGGGTGAGTATGCGATTGTCCGGCGGACCCACCAACAGACCGCCGCCGCCTGACGCGGACCCCGCAGTATACACACGCTCCGAGCCGAGCGCCACTACACCCTCGGCGACCATGGGCACATAGAGTTCGAACGGCACGCCCTCCGCGCGTAGGATGCCCTCGACCTCCGCGAGCCGGACTTCAGCTACCGTCAAGGCAAGACCGCACAGTCCGGATACACCAGGCGGCTTGGGGATCACGTCTACGTGCAGGCCGTGCTCAAGCAAAGCGTCCTCGGCACGCAACGCCGCCTCGGTGGTCAGGAACACCAACGTGGTCTGCCGATCCGTCATCATGTTAGGAGTATAGACCCCGGCGCGGACAGACAGGCGGCGCCTCAGATAGAGGCGGCGCCCCGGTCGGTAGCCCGGGGCGCCGCGGTTCGCAGCAGGGAATCTCGGAGCCGGGGAAGCCCGGCCCCGCCGGCTCAGACGGTGCGATCCTCAGGAGAGGACGGCTCGGAAGGCGCGCCGCTGTCCGCATACTGTCTCGGTTGCGGCTGCGCATACTGGTAGCCGGCCGCCTCTGCGTCACGACGCCCGCGCGACCGACGGAGGATCGGACGGGCGATGCGATAGGCGATCCACGCCAGCAGTGCCAGCAGTGCCAGCACCGGCAGCGCCCCACCCAGGCTCACGATGATGTCGTTGATGGTGCCCACGAAGGCATGCAGCGCATTCTTCAGCGCAGCAATGAAACCCCAATCCGCGTTGGTCTGAGCCTCGGAGCCCGGTTCGTACAGACTGATGGCGATGGTGGAATAACTCGAGTGCTCGTCGAGGAACTTGATCCGCCCCTTCAGCTGCTCGATCTCCTGCTGGGTCTGGGTCAACACCTGACGCACCTGCAACACTTCGTCGACGGTCTTTGCCCTGTCCATCAGAGAGAGCAGAGCCTTCTCCTGAGACTGGGCGTTCGCGAGGCGGGCCTGCAAATCTACATACTCCTCGGTGACGTCCTGGGTCTCGACCTTGCGCGACTTCAGATCGCCCAGCTTGGAAGCAGAGGTGAGTGCCTGAGTAAACGACTGCGAAGGCACCCTGATGACAACGGTGCCGCTGCGCAGCACACCGGCCTCGTCGGTAGCCGTTGCGTCGGAGGAGACGATGTAGCCACCGTACTGGTCGGCCAAGTTGTTGGCCTGGTCGTAGGCGAGCTGGAACTTGCCCGCAGCCACCTCGACGAACAGGCTGGCGTTGCTGATGACCTTCCGCCCCAGGCTCGCGGCGGCCACATCGAGGCC
>CAZDGO010000378.1:0-2685 GCA_964504825.1 uncultured Gaiellales bacterium | reverse complement strand
GACGACTCGAAGCCATACTTGAGATAGAAGCCCCGCGCCCGCTCGTCTTTCGCGTGGACTAGTACCGCGTGCGCGCCGATCGTATCGGCGGCCTGAGCGCAACGACGGAGCGCATCCACGAGCATGGCTTCACCCAGGCCGCGGCCCTGCTCTTTGATGTCCACCGCAAGCCGCGCCAACAGGACCACCGGGCTAGACTGTCGCCCCTGCCCTTTCGCCAGTCTGGCCGTGGCGTTATCCGGCTCGACACCGGCCGCCGCCAGAGTGAAGTAAGCGACCGCACGTGGGCCACGTGCGGCTACGTAGGCCACTACCCGCCTAAAACGACAGGGGGTCGACGCGCATGCGGAACTCCTGCGGCGCAACGACCCTCTTGTTGCTATACTGCCAACATGAGGGGCGAGCACCCCGACAGGGAGATCGAAGACGCGCTTCGGTTCGCTGAGGTCCACGGTTGGAAGGTCGAGCAAGGCAAGGGCCAGAGTAAGCACGCATGGGGTTCGATGTACTGCCGAGGCAAGTCGGGTAAAGGCGAATGTCGAGCCTCGATATGGTCGACGCCCCGCGTTCCTCATGACCACGCCCAAGAGCTGAGAAAGCGGGTGCTCCGGTGCCCGTGCGGACGGTGAGAGACATGCGGAAGTTCGAGTTCACAGTGCTTCTTTCTGCACCCCCGAGTTTCCCGACCGACGATCAGATCGACGTCTTGTTCGAGGCCGGGTGTGACGACGCGCTCTTCGGGTGCACTGCCGGGGTCGCCTATGCCGACTTCGTCCGCGAAGCAGACACCTTTCCGGGGGCCGTTATGTCGGCCATCCAGGCCATCGAGCAGACGATTCCGGACATACGCATCTTGCGCGTCGAGCCGGACGACTACGTGACGCTCACGGACATCTCGAAGCGAATGGAGTGGAGCAGAGAGTACGTCCGGCTGCTTGTGCTCGGTAAGCGGGGGCCGGGCTTCTTCCCGCCGCCCTTGACGAGACTTGGAAACAGCCGCAACCGTATCTGGCGTTGGTCAGAGGTTTCACGATGGTTGGCGGACCATCATGGAGCCGTCGTCCCCGGCATATCCGCGTACCCGTTCCTGGCGGCCCTCAACAGCGTCTTGGAGCTTCGCGACACCATTCCCGCGTTGAAAGACAACGGTTGCGACGAGATCGCCGAGATCCTCTCCAAGGAGCAGGAGAGACTCAGGTTCTGCCGGACTGGTTGCGCAAAGGCCGGCTGACTTCGGCACCTACCTCCAACCAATGGATACTCAGACCTCAGCCTGAAGCGGGGCGCGAGTCTGACTGCCCGGCGTAAAATGGTTCTGTGCCACGACGAGCCCATACCTCCATCGATCAACGAGGAGGTCGTCAAGGTGGCGGGCGGCGTCTCGTTCGGCGTGCTCAAAGGCCGCGTCGAGGTGAGCGATGATTTCGACGCCCCGCTGCCCGACGACGTGCTCGCCGCCTTCGAAGGCCCTTCGAGGATCGGTAGTGCGTCTGCTCCTACCGGGCCGTGACGCCAACCTGCCCACCCAGGAGCAGGCCCAACTCCTCCCCCACCTGGTTCATTCGCAGTCGCTCGGCCTCGGTGGGTACCGGAGACCAGGTCGGGGCGATGTCGGGGCTCACCGGCACCACCCGGTAGGCGCGGCGGCTGTTCTCCCACCCGCGCTGAACGTACACCGGCAGGTAGCGCAGCCCCGTCACCCGCGCGCCGGTGGCGTTCCTCTCGATATCCACATACAGAAGAAGCCCGCTATCGCTGTACCGCCACACCTGAGTCGAGACCAGGTTGCCCAGAGAGTAGGCCACGTAGCCGGTGAACGGGCGACCACCCCGGTCGACGGTCATGGTCACGATCGGCTGCACCACGTGCGGATGAGACCCGACGATGACGTCGACCCCTTCCTCCAGCAGCATCCGCGCCGCCTCGCGCTGGGGGCGGCTCGGTCGGCGTAGATACTCGCTGCCCCAGTGCACCTGGGCCACCACGAGCTCGGCGCCGGCGGCGCGGGCCCGCCGGACGTCATCACTCACCTGATTTCTCTCCAGCACGCTGACGCCGTAGGGGCGGTCTTTCGGCAGCGGCAGGCCGTTCAGCCGGTCGGCGTAGGCCAGGAAGGCGACCGTGACCCCGCCCACTTCGCGCACCAGGGGCGTGGTCCGTTCGTCGGCGGAGCGGTAGGCGCCGGCATGAGCCAACCTAGCGGCATCGAGGGCATCGGCGGTGGCCACCAGTCCGTCCCAGTCCTGGTCGAGGCTATGGTTGTTGGCGGTGGAGACCAGGTCGAAGCCCGCCTCGGCCAGCTCGGCGGCCAGGTCGGTGGGACTGTTCATGCGCGGGTAGCCCGTGTAGCCGAGGTCGGCTCCGGCCAGCACCGTCTCCAGGTTGGCGGCGACCAGGTCACCCTCGGCCAGATAGGGCGAGATCGGCGCGAAGATGCGACTGAAGTCGTACTGGCCCGTGGCCGGATCAAGCACCGAGGTACCCAGAGGCACGTGCATGAGCAGGTCGCCTCCGAAGACAAGGGTGGCGTGGATGTCGGGTGCCTGACCCCCCGAGGCCGGGCCGCCGGATGCGCACCTCGCGCTCGTGAACACGAGACCCAGGCAGGCCACGGCGAGCACGAACACCGCCCTCGCGAATGCGAACCCTCCCCCTCCAACCACGCCGTGCCGGCGGATTCGCATG
>CAZDGO010000377.1:0-2693 GCA_964504825.1 uncultured Gaiellales bacterium | reverse complement strand
ATCCCGCCGAGACGGTAGAAATCGTCAAGGGCATAGCCAAGGGATGCCGGGACGCGGGGTGCGCGCTCGTCGGCGGCGAGACCGCCGAGATGCCGGGCATGTATGCCCCCAAGCACTTCGACCTGGCCGGATTCTGCGTGGGCCTGGCCGAGAAGGAGCACTTGATCGACGGGTCGGCCATCACGGAAGGCGACATCGTCATCGGTATGGCTTCGAGCGGTCTCCACTCCAACGGATACTCCCTGGTCCGCCGGGTGCTGGAACAGAACCAATGCGGCATGGCCGACAAGTTCCCCCATTTTGGCGAGACCATCAGCTACACCCTGCTCCTTCCCACTCGCATCTACGTGGGCGCGGTGTGGTCGGTGATCGAAAAGGGTGTGCCTATCCATGGCATGGCGCACATCACCGGGGGTGGTATCCCTGGAAATCTGTCGCGAGTCATCCCTGACGGCCTGTCGGCCCGCCTGCACTTCGAGAACTGGAAGATCCCCAAGGTCTTCCGGGCGATCCAGCACTTGGGTGAGATCGACGAGATCGAGATGTTCCGCACGTTCAACATGGGCGTAGGGTACATCATGGTGGTGCCCTTCGAATCGGCGGAATACGCTGCCAAACTGGTGCAGCGCGCGGGCGAGGAGTGCATGTTTCTGGGCAGTATCGTCCGCGGGGAGCAGCCGGTCACCCTGGAGGGGATTGCTTAGCCTCAGCCTTGTTCCGCCGCCGAAATGATCGGGCGAGCGCAAGGCGTTGATTAAGGATCGACTTGCATGAAACTGACAGACGCGAAGGCGATCCTGCGAAGTCTTGGCCTTCCAGGGCCGCAGCAGAACGACATGTCAGGACACACTCTGCTTGCCCGTGCGAGGATTGGCCCTACAACCAAGTGGTCCGAGGCTGCGGCTGTCAGCCACACCATTCGCAAGGGCATCATGGACTATGTCCGCGATGAGTACGGGAGGGCGTACGCGGAGAACACCCGCTGCATGGCAGGCTGCCGTCCAGGACTTTGTGGAAAGGTACGGCTCGCTCTTGAAAAGATATGCGATGGAGCGCGCCTCGAGCCTGGTTCCCGTTGATATTCCCGCAGCGGACAGGGTCTTCCTTTCACCCGGCTCGCACAATGAACTCGAACGAGACGTGGTGACCAAGTTCATGCCGCGTTTCGCGAGCCAGGCCCAGCTCGTGTATCTGGGAGACACCGCCCGAAAGGCGGCATACGTCGATCACGTCGCGCTTGCGGAAATCGGCATTGATTTTGACGAGCATGACAAGCTCCCTGATGTTCTCCTCTATGATCCGGGCCGACGGTGGCTCACTACGACGGCGAGAAGTTCCTTGGCCCGTACAGCGAGTCGTAGCTCGCCTGAGGCTGCCGCGCCATCCGAGATGGCTTGGTGCCAAGACTTGATACCATTGGGTCGCCTTATCGGACGGCTCTGCTGGACGCGGTCCCCGGAGTGACATGGGTGGCAGGAAGAGAGGAGAAACCTGGGTGTTCAGACTCGCCGTGCTCGCTTCCGGCAACGGCTCGAACCTGCAGGTCATCATCGACCGGCTGCACGGGAAGGTGGCCGGCATCGAAGTGGCCGTGGTCATCAGTGACGTCCCCGGGGCTCTCGCCCTGGAGCGCGCTGAGCGCGCCGATATCCCGGCGGCCGTGTTTCCCCTCGACGACTATCCCGATAGGGAGTCCCGCGATCTGGCGATGGCCGACGCCATCGAGCAGGCCGAAGCCGACCTGGTGGTGCTGGCCGGTTTCATGCAGGTAGTCACGCCGGCATTTCTCGCCCACTTTCCCCATCGGGTGATCAACCTGCACCCGGCTCTGCTCCCGAGTTTCCCGGGCGCCGACGGCATCGGTGACGCGCTGCGCTACGGGGCCAAGGTGGCCGGAGTCACCGTGCACTACGTGGACGAAGGCGCCGACACCGGTCCCATCATCCGCCAAGAGCCCCTACCCGTCCACGACGACGATACGCCCGCGAGCCTGGGCACACGCATCCACGCCTTGGAGCACCGCGTTCTGCCCCGAGTGATCGAGCTCATCGCGACTGGAAGAGTCACTCCGCCGGACCCCGGGTCGCGCCGGGTGCGGGTCGACGACAGCCGGCCCTCGCTGATCGCCCGATGATCGAGCCCCTGGAACTGCCAGTCCGCCGACCGAAACGAGGAAACCGATGAAGGTCCGCCGCGCGCTTGTCTCCGTCTCGAACAAGTGGAACCTCGAGCCGTTCGCCCGCGGGCTTACGAAGGTAGGTGTCGAGTTGATCTCGACGGGGGGCACGTACCGCTTCCTGGCGGACAAAGGGATTCCGGTCACTTCGGTGTCGGAGGTCACGGGCTTCCCGGAGATCATGGACGGACGGGTCAAGACCCTTCACCCCGCGATCCATGGCGGCATCTTGGCCGACCGCGGGATACCGGACCACATGCGGGCCATCCAGGAGCTTGGCATCAAGCCCATCGACCTGGTCGTGGTGAACCTCTATCCGTTCGAGGATGTCGCCGAGAAGCGTGGAGTGGGTGAGGCGGAGCTCATCGAGAACATCGACATCGGTGGACCCACCATGGTGCGGGCGGCCGCCAAGAACTTCTCGGGAGTGGCCGTGGTGGTCGATCCCCATCGCTACGACGATGTGCTCGCCGAACTGGAGGCCAACGAGGGCGCTCTCTCTGTGGGCACGTGCCGC
>CAZDGO010000376.1:0-2702 GCA_964504825.1 uncultured Gaiellales bacterium | reverse complement strand
ACTAGATTGCTTCGCCGGAGCTCCCGGAGTCGCGTACCGGCGTGATCTACATGATCAAGTCGAGCGGACGCCCGGAGGAAGGCGGAGCGGGGGTGCGAACCGTGTGGTCACAGTGTCTCCACGGGTTCCGCGGCTACCTCCACTACCGTCGCTTCTGCAGCGCAAGATCTACAAGTCCGGACAGACGCGCGGTGCCGACGATGACCAGATCTATCAGAACCGCGTTGGACGCAACAGCACCGTCCTGATCCCGCACGCCTCGTGGCCTACCTGCAGACCTGAGGTCAACGACTCGCCGTACGAGAACGGCTACGTAGTCCTCGTACAGCCCAGTTGGTACTTCGGACAGGACGACCCGACCGCTGCCCTGGCCGACGAAGGACTTGCGCTTGGCACGAACGTGGTCGTCTTCTATCAGCGCCGATCCGACTGGATTGAAAATCCCCCGGCCGATCTTGGCTGGAACGTTGCGACGAGCCGGCTTACGCCCCTCGGAGGCCAGTACGTCGCACGCGTCGCCGCAACTACGGCAGCAGACGGCGGCGAGCGGATCAACGTCGGCTTCACAACAAGAGTTCAGAAGGGGCTGGGAATCAGGGTCTACGAGTACGCGTCTCTTGAAGTCCTCACGGCAACTCGTCTTCAGCTTGAAGCTCTGTTCTGGACGTGCCGCGACGCGATCCCCATGATCGCGCAGCATGGAATGCCGGACGCCGAGGCGGAGCTTCGCGCCGAGGCCACCCTGAGGGATGCTGAAGTCTCCGGACTTCTTGATCTTGACCGGCTTCACGCCAACCGAGTCGTCAACCGCGGAGGCGCCACGGTCTGCCCCCTGTGCCTCGAAGAGCTATCACCCCTCGGTTTCGTGAGCCGTATGACCCAGGCCGAGGGGCGCGAAGTTCACGACCTGACGGTCACCGAAGTGAATCTCTTTCACATCGAGGACCTACGGGTCGGTCGCTTACTACATCGCCCTTACAACCTCGGATGGGGACACCACCACTGCAACGTTGTGGCGCGGGACGCAGGGATCGCGCCGACGATCGAGTGGATTCGTGGCGTGCTTGCGCGAAACGACGCAGACCCTGACGCCCGAATCTAGAAGAGCGTCGCGACCTGCTCGGAAGAGTCCTGACGCGTGTTCTCCGCTCGCCTTTCCCGGGCGGCCGTCAGCGTGCGATGAGGCGCCAGCTCTTCTGCTTCTCGCACGCGGTCGACGATCCGCCTCGTCCACTTCTCCTCGATTTCCAGCAGCGCCGGTCGTCGATTGACCATGAGCGCAGCCACTCCAGTCGCACCAGATCCGGCAAAGCAATCCAGGACAACATCACCCTCGTAGGTTGTTGCCTCGATCGCGTGCTGAAGCAGCTCCACAGGCTTTTCAGCTGGATGCTTGCCGCGATATGGCCGCACTGAGGGGAAGTCCCACACATCGGTGTACTGGAGGTGGCCGGCCATGTGGAACGGCCGGACTATGTCCTCGTACTCCGGCATCGGGCCGATCCCGCCGGTTGCCTCGAGCACGGCGCAAATCCGTGAGTACTGCTCATGGCTCGGCACGTTTCGACCAGCCTCCCAGTTCGAGACAGCGCCCCCATGATTCACCTTGCCGTACGCCCCTATCCGTTCCGTGAGTTCCCACTGCGACACTCCCGCCGCCTCGCGCTGGTCCCTCAAGAAGTCCCCGGGTGCCGATCGCCGCTCGTTCCCGTCTCCCGCGTGCTCGAAGAACAGGATGCGCTCGGCGTGCGGATACCACGTCCGGAGCGCACTCTTGTTCATCTTCCCCTTCCACCCATCGAAGCCAGGCTCGTTGGGTTTCGTCCACGTGATGTGGCTAAGAGGGCGGAAAAACTCTGCCAATGTGACTTCTAACCGCGCTGCCATCGACGGCGAGCAGAAGACATAGAGCCCACCGCTGCGACGGAGGATCCGCCGCCATTCCTGCGCGAGTTCTCGCATCCACTGCAGGTACTGCTCATCCTTCGCGAAGGCCCGGTCGCCGAAGACGTTCTCCTTTTTCGTGGAGTGATACGGAGGGTCCGTCAGGATGAGCGACACCGAGCCGTCTGGAATGTCCCGGAGCATCCGGCCCGAGTCACCCAACACCACGAGGCTCCTCTCCCCAGTGAACACGGCATCCTGCGCGAGTGCGAGTCCGATCGCATCCAGATCCACACTTCGGCGGTCGCTGTCGTACGCGTGTCTCTCTACCGGCGGGTTGTGCATGCACTTATCCCTGTTCGGGGAAAGTCATGATGGCAGAGCCTCAGGACGTCCGATTGCGCCCGCCCGCGCGTCGGTCGCCCCGGCCCCGCGTTCGCTTCGCTCACGCGTGGCCCCCAAGCCGGGTCGCCCGCCGGGGGAGTCGCGGGCGTGCGTGCAATCGGGGTCAGGTCCCGTTCGTTGCAGTCTTCCTTCCGACGTCGCAATCGAGATCAGGTCCCCCTTGGTCTGACCAGGGCCACGACGCTCATGCGCTGACGGTCCGGGCGCTCGAGTCTTGCTCGTCCGGGTGACGAGCGGGGCCCGTCCGGCCTCAGGCCGCCAGACCGAGGAAGGCTGCAGCATCCACGACCGCGGGATCGTCCAGGGTCAGGCGCCTGACCCGGTCGACCGTGAGGCGACGTGCGGCGCGCTCGAAGACCGTGACGTTCGCCCAGAGCGCCTCGTAGACGGACCACCAGCGCAGCCCCGCAGCG
>CAZDGO010000375.1:0-2710 GCA_964504825.1 uncultured Gaiellales bacterium | reverse complement strand
TGCCTGTCACCCTGGGCGACATCGCCGACGTGCAGGTCGTGCCTACTCCGGCGACCTCGGTCACGCGCACCAACGGCGAGCCGTCGGTGGGCATCGCCATCAGCAAGACCGGTAGTGGCAACGTGGTCGACATCTCCAAAGGAGTCGTCGCACTGCTTCCCGCACTGCAGGCCGACCTCGAGGCGGGCTCCTCCATCACCGTGGTGGTCGATCAAGCGCCGTACATCACCCAAAGCATCTCGTCCATGTGGCGCGAAGGCCTTATCGGGGCTGTGTTCGCCATCCTGGTGATCCTGCTCTTCCTGCGCAGTTGGCGCTCCACCGTGGTGGCGGGCATGTCGATCCCTCTGAGCGTGGTCATCGCCCTGATCGTCCTCTGGGGACGGGCCGATTCACTCAACATGCTCACGTTGGCCGGTCTCACTATCGCCATCGGGCGTGTGATCGACGACTCCATCGTCGTGCTGGAGAATTCATATCGCCACATCCAGGAAGGCGACGACGTCATGACTGCCGCCGGAAAGGGCACGCGGGAAGTGTCGTCGGCGGTGACGGCCAGCACGCTGACCACGGTGGCCGTGTTCCTCCCTCTGGGCTTCGTGCACGGCATCGCGTCGGAGTTCTTCCGCCCATTTGCTCTCACGGTCACCTTCGCGTTGCTCGCCAGTCTGCTCGTGGCCCTGACCGTGGTTCCGGTGGGCGTCACGTGGCTGCTGTCTCGCGGCCATGTGCCTCGCAAGGAGAAAGACGACATCACCGCCCTTCAGCGCGCGTACCTGCCGACGTTGCGCTGGGCCATCTCTCACAAGATTATTACCATCGTCGCCGCCGTGGCGGTCTTCGCCGGTTCCATGGCGCTCGCCCCACAGCTCAAGACCAACCTGCTGGACAACTCCCAGCAGAACAGCCTTACACTCACCCAGCAACTTCCACCGGGGACCGAGACCGCGATCACCGCTGAGGCGGCGGCCAAAGTGGAGGAAGTCCTGGCGAAGACCTCCGGGGTGGGCACCTATCAGGTCACCATCGGTAGCACCGGCGGGCTCTTCGGCCCGGGAGGGGGCACCGATGCGTCATCGGCACGGGCCCAATTCAGCGTCACCACCGAGGGCGCGCGCCCCAAGGGGGACATCGTCGCCGATCTCAGGCGCCAGGTAGCGGCTCTGCAGGGCGTGGGTGAGGTGGCCGTCACCGACAGCGACAGCAGCATGGGCGACAACAACTCACTGTTGCAGGTGCGCGTCTACGCCGACGATCTGGCCGTGCTGCAGCAGGCCAACGTCGCAGTGACCCGGACGCTGTCCGGCGTAGCCGGCCTGACCAATATCTCGTCGAACCTCTCGGAGAGCAGGCCGCAGATCGCGGTGAAGGTCGACCCGGCCAAGGTGGCGGCTGCGGGGCTGGACGCCGGGCAGGTGGGGCAGTACGTCGCCCTGGTCCTGAACGGCATGCCGATCGGTCAGCTACCCACCGAGCAAGGTCCCGTCCTCGCCGTGCTCACGCTGCCCCTGCTGGCCCAAGGAGGCTCCGCGCAGCTGGGAAACCTACCGCTGCCGGGGGGTACCGGCCTGACGACCCTCTCGAGCGTAGCCGCCGTGAGCGAGATAAAGGAGCCGGTACAGGTGACCCACACCGGTGGCTCGCGCACCGTTACCATCTCGGCCGCCGCCACGAGCAACAACGTGGGAGCGACTGCGAACGCGGTGAAGGCAGCCTTGAAAGATCTGAAGCTACCGGCGGGTGCCCGCTGGGAGATGGCCGGGGCCTCGGAGCAGTTGGGTGACGTATTCACCTCTCTTGGCGTGGCCATGTTGGTGGCTATCTTGCTGGTGTACCTGATCATGGTAGCCACGTTCCGCAGCCTGCTGAACCCCCTGATCTTGCTCGTGAGCATCCCCTTCGCAGCCGTGGGCGCGGTGGTGCTGCTCTTCGTCACGGGAACCAGCCTGGGCATGCCCAGCCTCATCGGTCTGCTCATGCTGATCGGTATCGTGGTGACGAACGCCATCGTTCTACTGGACCTCATCGAGCAGTTCCGGAACCAGGGCATGGATGCTCCTACCGCTGTGGTGGAGGGGGCGCGCCGCCGGCTGCGGCCCATCCTCATGACCGCCGCGGCCACCATCCTGGCGCTCGCGCCGATGGCTCTGGGTCTGGGGAAAGGCTCGTTCTTGTCTGGACCCCTCGCAGTGGTCGTGATCGGAGGGCTGGTGAGTTCTACCCTTTTGACCTTGATCCTGGTGCCGGTGGTGTATCTCAGCCTGGACCGGCTGCGTATGCGTCCGACAGTGAGTCCGTCAGCGACGGCGTAAGCGGACCAATCAGGCCGACTGGACCCCTCAGGCCGACTGTGTCGCCGGCTCGCTGTCGGCGACCAGGGCCGGTGCCGCCACGATCATTCCCAGCAGGAGAACCGGCATGCGGCGGTGATAGCGGTCGGAGAGCACGGGCAGGATGACGGGTCCCGCCTTGGCCCCCACGTTCCCCCGTTCGAGTTCCGGAGCTCGTTTCAAAACGAAGCCTTGGCCGCCGTGACGCACTGGCCGGCGCGATGCGTCGTCATCGGTCGCACCCGTAGCCTCCGGCTACGGGTGCGACCTGCGTCCTTGCCTCGCACTCGCCCATCGCGCCCCGTTCGGCGCAGCATCATTCTGAAACGAGCTCTTTGGCGGTCAGCCTCCGCGGCGCCCCGAACCAGACCGCACGGCCC
>CAZDGO010000374.1:0-2724 GCA_964504825.1 uncultured Gaiellales bacterium | reverse complement strand
CTCGCCGCGGCGTTGGCAGCTCGAAAGCTTCCCCAGGTATCCGAGCTGGAGGCGCAAAGGTTGTTTGGATTCGCGATGCTCGCTCTAATCCCTGCGGTCCTGCTTGTCACCCCTGGTCACATCGTGTTGGCAGAGCCGATCCGGATGTTCATGCTCGTTGTGGTGGGTGCGATCGCCGGGACGCTGTCGGGTTTTCTCGGCATTGGTTCTGGCCTCCTCCTTGTACCACTCTTGGTGCTCTTGGTGACTTCGAGTCAGCGAGTGGCTCAGGGATTGTCTCTCCTCGCCATTGCCCCGACGGCCCTTGCCGGGTCGATCGTCCATTGGAGAACTGGTCTCCTCCGCCGCGACGTAGTCGTCTGGGTCGCGGCGGGTGCCGCCGTCGGGGCGGTAACCGGAGCGTCGGTCGCCCAGGTGGCGGACGAACGGGTGTTGAGATGGCTCCTGGTCGGGGCTCTTGCCGTTGTGGGAATTCAACAGCTGCGAGGGGTGAGCGCTCGTGCTGCCATGGCTGAGTCGGAGGCGCCCTGATGGCAGGGTTGCGGCGGGGAACGGCAGTCTCGGTGAAGCCATCGCATCGAGGGGACGGCTGGAGTGCGCTCTTTCTTCTTCTGCCCGCAGTCGTGATCATCGGGACGTTCCATCTGTGGGCATCAGGGTTCAACGTGGCGATGGGGTTCACCGACTGGTCATTCGCCGGCGTCAACTTCGTCGGCGGCGAGAACTTCTCACGGCTGGCTTCGAGCGGAGAGTTCTGGAACTCCGTCGTGGTCACGCTCTTCTTCATCATCGGCACCGTTCCGATCACGGTCGCCGTGGCCATCCCGATCGCGTACCTGCTGAATCAGATCATCCCGAAGAACTACCTCTATCGACTTCTCCTCTTCCTTCCATACATCGTCCCTACCGTCGCCACGAGCCTGGTCTGGAGTCTGGTCTTCTCGCCGAGCCCCGGCGGAGTGGCCAATGCTGTCCGTGATATCTTCGGCATGGCGCCCAAGCCGTGGCTGCTGGACTCGACCGGTGTGTTCGAGTGGCTGGCCTCCTTCGTAGGCGTCAGCGTCCCGACCTGGGCCGAAGGCCCCAGCATCGCCTTGGTAATCGTGATGGTGGTCCGGTTCTGGCAGATGCTCGGTTTTACTATCCTCATCGTCTATTCGGGCATGACCCAGCTCGATCTCGAGACACTGGAAGCGGCCCGAGTCGACGGCGCGACTGAACGGCAGATCCTTCGGCGAGTCGTCGTCCCGCTCCTGTCGCCGACGCTGCTCTTCGTAACGGTCGTGTCGTTCATCTTCGCCATCCGCGAGTTCAACACGATCTACGTCCTCACCGCCGGCGGCCCAGCGTCGACGACTGAGACCCTCACCATGCTGATCTTCCGGCAGTTCTTCGTCGAGAGTCAGCTAGGACGAGGCGCAGCAACCGCAACCGTGCTGTTCGCCATCATCCTTCTTATCACCTGGGCGCAGTTCCGGCTGGGACGACGCTGGGTCTTCTACCGGGGCGGCCGCTCCAATGCCTAGAACAGTTGCGATAGGCCATGTCAGCGGGTTCACCCGCCTAACCGCCCACGTGGCGCTGGTCATCTTCTGCGTCTTTGCGCTGGCGCCGCTGTATCTGATGGTCACCACCTCGCTGAAGCCACTATCCGAGGCCCTTCAATCACCACCGACGATCATCCCGCGCCAGGCCTCATTCAGCGCCTATATCGACGCCTTCGCCTCGGCGCCGTTCGCCCGATGGATCCTGAACTCAACCGTTGTCGCGCTCGCAACGAGCGTGGCCAACGTGATCTTCGGAGCCATGGCCGGGTTCGCGCTGGCGCGATTACAGTTTCGTGGCCGTGGGTTCCTCATCGCCGCTGTACTCGCCAGCATGATGATCCCCTTCGAAGCGACCTTTATCTCCAACTTCGTCCTGATCAGCGACCTCGGTTGGTACGACTCCTACAAGGCGCTCATCGTCCCGTGGAGCGTTGGTGCTTTCGGCGTATTCCTCTTTCGGCAGGATTTCATGGCCCTCCCAGACGACCTGTTCGATGCGGCTTGGATCGACGGCTGTTCGAAGTTCCGCGCGTTCCGTTCGATCGGACTCCCGATGGTTCGCAGCACCGTCCTCACCGTCCTCATGCTCCAGATTATTTGGAGCTGGAACGCATTGCTGTGGCCGCTATTGGTGACGGCAGACATCGACATGCGAGTCGTCCAGCTGGGACTCGTCTCATTCAAGACCGAAGGCGGGGTCTTCGTGAACCTCCTGATGGCTGCTGCCACGATGTCGGTTCTGCCCATCGTCATTCTGTTTGTGGTCGCCCAGCGCTTTGTCATCGAAGGAATCGGACAAGGAGCTGTCAAATGACGGCAAGAGAAGAAGGAGAACGAAGATGGTAAAGAGCAAGGCTGCCGCCGTCATGGTGGCGCTACTCATGATGGTGGCGTCCGCCTGCGGGACGAGCGCGCAAGACGGGGAGTCGACAACGACAGGTCCCCCGTCACAGACCACCGAACCGACCGGAGCGGGCGGCGAGACCACGAACATAGTCTTCTGGCATGTCTACTCGGGGCCAGAGGAAGAAGCGATCGGCGAGCTCGTCAGCAGGTTCGAGGCCGAGCACCCGACCATCAAAGTCGATGCTCAGTTCGTCGGCGGCTATGGCGACATGGCACAGAAGGTGGCGGCCGCCCTTGATCTGACCCCCTCCCCCGCCCGCCACGAGCAGCG
>CAZDGO010000373.1:0-2725 GCA_964504825.1 uncultured Gaiellales bacterium | reverse complement strand
GCGAAGCGGGTACCGTCGCCCACCCCGCGCACCAGGCCGGCGGCGGCGGCGGCGGCGATCTCACGATAGCCCCAGAATGACGCCGGCACATCGGCGAACACCGGCGTCTCCGGCGCCGGCGCGGCGAGGGTCTCAGGAGCCAGGCCCCGCACCAAGAACGCGGCGAACTGCACCCGAGTCACCGAGCCGTAAGGCCGGAAGACGCCTCCGCTGCCGTTGACCACGCCCGCGGCGTAGACCGTGGTGAGATCGCCGTAAAACCAGTCGGTCACCGTGACATCCGCGAAGGGGGGCGCTTCCGGGTCGATCTGGCCGCCGGGGCCGGGGCCCAGCTCGATGGTGGTCGTGGTCGGGGGTCTGGTCGTGGTGGTGGTCGAGGGCGGTTCTGTGGTAGTGGGGCCGGGGCCGGTCGTGGTGGTCGATCCGCCGGGGACGGTGGTGGTCGGGGTCCCGATCGGTCCGCCGCCACCCGCCATCCATTCGTCATAGGTCGGGGCGGCTTTGAGGCTGCTATAAGGGTCGACGGGGTTCTTGTAGCCTCCCGAGTGGAGCTCGAAATGGAGGTGCGATGCCGTGTCTTCCGCGTTCCCGCTGTCGCCGGCGTAGCCGATCACCTGGCCCTGGGTCACGTGCATGCCGTTGGTGAGTCGGGGAGCGTAGGCGTTCGCCACCCCACCGAGGCCGTCGTCGGTGCCGGTGGTGTCGTTGTTCAGGTGGATATAGAAGTAGTCGTTGCCGTCATCGCCACGCAACAGGATGTTGTAATAGGGCAGGCCGTCGTAGCTGGAAAGCTGGCCGGTGAGGTTCAACCAATCGAGCGTGCCGGGGACTACGGCGAGCAGCGGCGTCATCTTGGGCACCAGGAGGTCGTTCCCCTCGTGCGTGCGTCCGCCGGAGCGGGCGGCGCCCCACGTATCCTCCCACGATACGCGCTTCTGCAGGGGGAAGAGGATGGGCACCACCGGCGCTCCGTTGCCCGAGGAGAGGGCCTCGATCATCGAGGCGGGCGTCACCGCCGACGCGGGCGCTACCACCGAGGCGGCCACCAGCATGGCCAGCGCCACCAGCACCGCGACCGTGATCGGTCGGGCCACCCGCGACGTCGCCGCACGTGCAACACGATGCAGCGTGCGCAGCACTCCGAAGACCACCATTCGGCCTATGTTCGCCGGAGGGAGGACTTGTCCTCCCCCGGGCGGGCTCGTCCGGTCACGCTCTTCAGCATATCCAGCACCTCCCGCAACTCGGGCAGCCGGCCCACGGCCGCGACAGCGAGGTAGACGGCGGCTCCACCGACCACCCCGCACAGAACACGTAGACCCATCCCCAGAGTGCCTGCGCCGAGGCTACCGGCCAGCACCAGATCGATGGCCCACACAACGACTCCCATCACCGCCGAAGCCCCGACGACGCGCGCCAAGGACCGGGCGACCCCCCCGAAGCCCACGAAGCCCAGCCTGCGCCGCATGAGCTCGACGAGGACGACGTAGTTTACCGTCAATGCAATGGTCGTGCCCAGAGCGAGACCTCCTACACCAATGAACTGCATCAGCACATACGAGAAGGCGATGTTGATCCCAACCGCTATCACGCTAATGGTAACGGGCGTTCGCGTGTCGTGATACGCATAGAAGACACGAGTGAGCGTGTCGCGGCCGGCATAGGAGTACAGTCCGATGCTATACATGAGAAGCGCCCAAGCGGTACGAGCCGTGTCGTCGGCTGTGAACTTGCCTCCGTTCTGGAACAGGAGAGCCACGATGGGCACCCGCAACACGATGAGGCCCACGCTCGCCGGCACGATGACGAACGCTATCAACCGCAGCGCGAATGCCAAGGTGGCATTGACCCGATCGGGGCGACGCGCGGCCACCTGCTCCGAGAGCAGGGGGAAGATGGGGATGGTGATGCCGGCAACGAAGAGACCCAAAGGGAGTTGAAACAGCTTCTCCGCGTAGTTCAGAGCCGAGATGGACCCTTCACCCAGCAGACTGCCCAGCACCTGATCGACAAAGATGCTGACTTTCCCCACCCCCGAGCCGATGAGTATGGGCCAGACCATGAGCGCCACTTGGCTCATGCCGGGCAGCCGCCAGTCGATCCGCGGCGTGTAGCGCAGGCCCTTGCTCCGCAACTGAGGAACCAAGACCAGGAACGTGGCCGCCGCGCCGGCGGTGGTCCCCACGGCCAGACTGGTGACACCCCATCGTCCCGAGAACACAGCCATGGAGACGATGGTCACCACCGCCCCCACCGACGCGGAGAACGCCGGCACGCTGAAACCCTTGAGCGAATTGAGCACCCCGGTGGCGAGGCCGGCAAGGCCGGCGAACACCACTCCCGGCATGAGGATGCGGAAAAGGGATACGGCCAAGCCCATGGTGGATGGATCGAAGCCGGGGCCGAACAGGGGCACGACCCACGGCGCCAACACCATCAGCACGGCCGTGAGACCGGCGAGCATCAGTGCGACGGTGTTGGTCATACTCACCGCGAGCTTCCAGCCCTCCTCGCGCCGACCGCTGACCATCCGCTGAGTGAACACCGGAATGAAGGTGGCGGTGAGCGCGCCGCCCACCGTGAGCGACAGAAGATAGGGGATCTTGTAGGCCAGGAAGAACGCGTCGGTGATCGCGTTGGCCCCGAAGAAGTGCGCTACCGCCATGTCTCGGACCAGGCCGAAGAGGCGGCCCACCACGGTGGCCGCCAGAATGATCACGGCCGC
>CAZDGO010000372.1:0-2734 GCA_964504825.1 uncultured Gaiellales bacterium | reverse complement strand
GGCTGCCGTCGACGACTGCGCGGCGGGTGCTACGGCCGCCGGCGACGAAGGGATACGTCAGAGCGGCATCATCGATCTGCCGGTAGACGTCATCCGTCCAAACCCTCGTCAGCCCCGTCGCTCGATCGATGCCGAGGGTCTCGATGAACTCGCCCGCTCGATTGCCGCTGTCGGAATGGTGCAGCCGGTGATAGTCCGGCCTGCGGGGGACGGGTATGAACTCATCGCGGGAGAACGGCGCTGGCGTGCGGCCCAACTCGCGGGCTACACGTTCGTGCCCGTCATCGTCCGCGACGCCTCCGACACTGAGAGCCTGGAGCTCGCTCTCGTGGAGAATGTCGTCCGCCAAGATCTGAACCCCATCGACGAGGCGTACGCGATGCAGGTGCTGCTGGAGGATCTAGGGGTAACTCAGGAAGCCCTCGCCGACCGTGTGGGCAAGAGCCGTTCCGCCATCGCCAACAAGGTGCGACTGCTCGATCTCGCGGCGCCGGCGCAGGAACTGGTAGCCGCCGGCACTCTAACCGAGGGGCACGGGCGGGCGATCCTCGGCTTGAAGACACGGGGAGAGCAGACTCGTCTGGCGCGCAGAGCGGCGGAGGGGGGATGGTCGGTCCGCGCCGTCGAGAAGGAGGTCCGCCGTCTCAACCTAGCGCCCGCCGAGGCCGGCGTCGCCACCGCCCGTGTCCTCTCGCCGGGGATGGTCGAGTCGGTCCGAGAAGGCATATACGGACTGTTCGAAGTGATGCCTACCGTACGCCTCAAGGGCGATGGGGGGCGGATCGAGATCCCCTTCCGGGATCAAGCGGAGTTGCACCGGCTATTGAAGCGCCTTGAAGGCGAATAGGTCGAACGAGAGTAGATGCCTCGGGTGGTGACGCGGCGCGGCCGCGCGCTCGGCCGGCCGGAACCGGCACGTGGTAGTGCGCGTCTCAACGGGCGACAAGAACACAAGGGCCGCCGGACTACTCATCTGCAAGCATTCGGTGGCGGGAACGTCGGGAGGCGATCATGTTCAAGCAGTATTCCCACGCACGCACGTGGAAGCTGCTCGCAGGACTAGGGGTGCTGACTATCCTGGCGGTGACTGTGTTGTTGCTCGCGGGATGTCAGTCGGGCGGCAGCGCCCCTGCCGCGGGCACAGATGCCGCGGGTGCCTTGGCGATCGACACGATAACGGTCAACGGTGAAGGCAAGGTCTCAGTGACGCCCGACGAGGCCGTTGTCAGCGTCGCAGTCGAGACCGACGCCGCCGACGCCGCCTCCGCTCTTGACACGAACTCCAAGGACATGCAGAAGGTGCTCGGCGCGCTGAAAGCTCAGGGAATCAAGGACGCCGAGATAGAGACGGCCAACGTCGCCGTGTACCCGAACCGGCAGTACGATCCGCAGAGCGGGAAGGAATCGCTGGTTGGCTACCGGGCGCAGAACTCAGTGAGAGTGACCCTCACCGACCTGACCAAGGTGCCGGCCGTCTTCGTCGCTGCCACCGAAGCGGGCGCGAACAATATCACCGGACCGGTCTGGCAGCTGTCGGACAACAATCAAGCGGTGGAAGAAGCTCTGACTAGGGCCACCGATAACGCCCAGGGTAAAGCGCAAACGCTGGCCACGGCCTCCGGCGTCAAGGTCGGCTCCATCCTGGTCTTGAATGAGGGCTCAGTCTCCACCCCGCCGATCTACTTCGACGGCATGGGGGGAGCCGCGGAGGGGAAGCCCTCCGTCACAGCGCCGCCGACGAGCCCACAGATGATCGAGGTCACTGCCGACGTGACGGCCACGTATCGCTTGGAGCGCTAAGGCCGGCTGCACCTGTGGAGGTGCCTGGGTCTGATCATGTTGGAGGGCGCCCACGAGCGGCGCCCTCCTTGCGTCCGGCTCAGGTCGTCGCCGTGCCCGGCCATCGACCTGCTCAGGTCCTGCCACCTTCGAGCCGATACCCGCACGTAGTGAGTCGTCGGCGCTGCTATCATCGATCCTTGGATGTGGTCAGGCTATGGAGATGAACATCGATATCGTCGCGGTCGCCCATGGGTGGCAGGTGCGCATGGCGGTCTGCCTCGATCGCGACGAGACGAGCGAGCTCTTTCTTGCGGGCGACGCGCTCATCTCCTGGCCGACCGAGCGTATGGTGGCCACGCGCGGAGACAGCCCGTTTGAGCGTAGTAGTATGTTCCTGTCGGAGGTTGTAGCGAGGCCCGCGGGCCTCGCTCTGGTGTACGAGACAAAGGAAACGGCCGAACGGACCGGCAAGATCCTCGCCTATCAGGTCCGGGCGGCCTTCCCAGGCGAGTAAGGGGGGTGCGATTCCAGTGACTGAGATTCCAGTGACTGAGGCTCCTGTGGCTGGGGGAGCTACGGTGGAGAACGACGACCCCACCTACGCAATGATGAGCGCGTATCTGGACGTGCCCGGCATCATGGCGGCCATCTTGGTCTCAGATCAAGGTCTGGTCATCAACAGTGCGCGGAAGGAAGACGTCGACACCGACACGGTCTCGGCTCTCGTGGTGGATATCGTCGCGGCAGCCCAACGGTTCGGCCGGGAGAGCAAGAGTGGGGCACTCGACACACTGACCATAGAGTTCGAAGGTCTGAACCTCGTACTAGCGCCGTTCGGTGCGGATTGCATGCTGGCTCTCGTGGGGCATCCCGGGGCGTTCTCGCAGCGGAGTGCGCCCTAGTAGTACTTTGTTACTCTCTCCGAGGAAACAGAACAAGTTGGTCGAGGTCG
>CAZDGO010000371.1:0-2754 GCA_964504825.1 uncultured Gaiellales bacterium | reverse complement strand
CAAGGGCCGCACCCGCCTGTCGGGCTAGGCACGCTACGGGCAGGTCGGACGTCGGCCGGATCCTCTCGGAGGGCCAACCCCTCCACGGAGCACGGATGGTAGTGTTCGTGGCGCCCGGCCCCGGGTCGATCGCCTTCGTGGCAGGTCGGCGCGTCGGCGGTGCGGTCGTCCGCAACCGGGCCCGGCGGATCCTCCGGGCGGCGTGGCGGGAGCTCGCGCCTCGGGCGCTGGAGGGATACGACGTTGCGTTCGTGGCCCGGGGGGCGATCCGCGGGGCCAAGACCCAGGATCTGGTGAGCGAGATGCAGGAGTTGCTTCAGCGCGCGCGGGCGCTGCGACCGTGAGGACCCTCCGAGCCGCTGCATGGTCCGCGGGCGCTCCGCTTCGGGGTGCGCTTCTCGCTCTCATCCGCGTGTACCGGTTCGTGTTGTCCGGCTCGCTCGGCGGACAGTGCAAGTTCCATCCCACGTGCTCGCACTACGCGGAAGAGGCGATCCAAGTCCACGGCGCCTTCCGAGGAACCCTCATGTCGGCGTGGAGGATCCTTCGATGCGGGCCGTTCACCGACGGAGGGGTCGACCACGTGCCACCAGGACGGACGAGGCACGTGGAGTATGATGCCGTCATACACCCTGAGGCGACCTCGTGATGCTCGCGCTGGGCGTGTGGCAGTCGCTGCTCGACGGGCTCGGGTGGGTCGTCGCGAAGATCTACGACCTCGTCCCCAACTACGGCGTCACCATCATCTTGCTCACTGTGCTGATCCGGGTCGTCTTGCTGCCGCTCGGCATCAAGCAGATCCGCTCGATGCAGCACATGCAGATCATCCAACCGAAGATCAAGCAGCTCCAGACCAAGTACAAGGGCAACCGCACGAAGCAGCAGGAAGAGATCATGAAGCTGTACAAGGAGTACGGGGTCAACCCCTTCTCCGGGTGCTGGCCGGTCCTGCTACAGTTCCCGATCTTGATCTCGATGTACTCGGTGCTCCGCCAACCTCAGCACCCGATCCACATCCCCGAGGGCACCAAGCTGTACGCGGCGATTCAGCAGCAGGTCCCCCAGCCCATCACCTCGCTCGACCAGATCCCCGCTCAGCCGGGACCGACAGGCGGCACGAGCTTGCTCGGCATGAACCTCCTCTGCTCGGCCAAGGATGCCGGGAACCCGGACGCGAGCATCGCGGACTCCGCCAAGGTCGGGGACAAGCAGGTCGTGTATCCGCTGAACTGCGGCAAGACCGTCGCCGATCGGATCCCGTACTACCTCTTCGCGGCGCTGATGTTCGGGACCACCTATTTCCAACAGCGCCAGATGTCGAAGGCGACGCCGGCCTCGGCCTCCCAGCAACAGCAGACGCTCATGAAGATCATGCCGCTGATGTTCGGGGTGTTCGGCATCTTCTTCCCGGCGGGCCTGGTGATCTACTGGACCACCTCGAACGCCTGGCAGATCGGGCAGCAGTACTTCATGCTGAAGAGCAGGCCGACGGCTGAGACCCTGGCGGCTCGCTCCGGATCCAACGAGAAGAAGCCGGCCAAGAAAGGCTTCATGGCCACGATGATGGAGCGGGCGAAGGACGAACGTACTAAGCGCGACCCGGGCGCGAGCCCGGCCCGCAAGCCCGGCACTCCGAAACCGGGGACGCCGAATCCGGGCTCGGGATCCAAACCACCCAAGAACGCAGGCTCTGGAGGCGGCAGTGGAGGAGATCGAAAGAAGCGCCCCAAGCGTTGAGGAGGCCCTCGAGGTCGCCCTGGAAGAGCTTGGCGCCACCGAGCAGCAGGTGGTGGTACAGATCCTCCAAGAGCCCCGCGGGGGATTCCTCGGCGTCGGGTCGCAGGAGGCCATCGTCCGGGTCAGGCTGAAGAACCGTCCGGGCGACCTCACGGAGGACGATCTCGAGGAGCAGGGTGAGATCGCCGCGGACTTCCTCGAGGGGCTGCTGACCAGGATGGGCCTTACCGTCGGAGTCGAGCTCAACTTCGAGAACGGCACGATGTACGTGGACATCCTCGGGACGGATCCGGACGACGAGGACATGGGCTTGTTGATCGGCCGGCACGGGCAGACGCTTGAGGCTCTCCAGGAGCTCACGAGGACGGCCGTCATCCACCGCACGGGTTTGCGGAGCAGGGTGGTCGTCGACGTCGAGGACTACAAGAAGCGCCAGCGGGACCGTCTCGAGGCCCGCGCCCGAGAGATCGCCAAGCGGGTGGCTCGGACCGGGCAGGAGGAGGAGCTCGAGCCCATGAACCCATACGAGCGCAAGCTCGTGCACGACGTCGTCGCCGCCGTCGACGGCGCTACGAGCTCGAGCCGCGGTGAAGAGCCCGAGCGCTTCGTGGTCATCCAGCGCCCCTAGTTCCCGATCCGCTCCCCCGGGGGCAGACCGGATCCCTGAAGGTCGCGTTTCACGTGAAACATGACGACGACGGAACCACGCTCAGGTCGCAGGCAGCGGCGCTCGGGACGGCCCTCACGCGCGAAGCCGAGCATGCCCTCCTCGCATATGAGCGACTCCTCCGAGAGCGTGGTGTCGACCTCGGGGTGGTGTCCGCCAGCGATGCGTCGAGGATCCGAGCGCGCCACATCCTGGACTCGCTCCGAGCCGTAGAGGCGATCCGACCCGAGGACGTCGACGCGTACGACCTCGGATCGGGAGGGGGACTCCCAGGGATGGTGATCGCCGCCGCGGCCCCCGACCTCAAGGTCGGCCTCGTCGAGACGAGGCGCCGGCGCGTCGTGTTCCTC
>CAZDGO010000370.1:0-2760 GCA_964504825.1 uncultured Gaiellales bacterium | reverse complement strand
AGAAGCTGGACGAAGAGGTGGAGAAGTGGTGCGCAGAGTTGCTGGCGCTGTCGCCGACGTGCCTGCGCATCCTCAAGGCCTCGTTCGTGGAGGAGTTCAGCGATCTACTGGGGCAGGGCGATCAGCTGCGGCGCTACCTCACGGGACCGGAATTCTGGGCGGAGGAGCAACAGGAGGGAGCCCGCTCGTTCCTCGAGAAGCGGCCGCCGGACTTCGCCAAGTTCCGACGGCGGCGGGCGTGACGCAGCGGTGGCGCCAGAGCCGAAGGGGGTCCGTATGACGGTGCCGTACTATTACCGGTCGATCGACTTCGACAAGCTCGTCCGTGACTATCCGCCGTCTCGGGACTACGCAGAGACCGTGTTCCTCTTCGACCGCAAGCAGATCGAGGAGGTCCAGAACCGGCGGTTCCTGGAAATCGTCGAGTGGACGTGGAGCAACCCCTTCTACCAGAAGAAGTGGCAGGCGCACGGCGTGCGGCGCGAGGACATCCGGTCGAAAGACGATCTGACGAAGCTGCCGATGGTCGCCGTGGAGGACTTCAAGGACAGCATCAAGACGCACCCGCCGTTCGGTGAGCACCCGGGCCTCGCGCGGGCCGATGGCGCCCGCGTGCCGATCAAGCTGCAGTCCAGCGGCGGCACGACGGGGATGCCGCGGCCGACGCTCTTCACCCCGCTCGAGTGGGAGATCCAGGGCATCCAGGGCTCGCGCGCGCTGTGGATCCAGGGCGCCCGGCCGGGCGACGTCATGCAGATCCCCTCCACGCTGTCGACGGCGAACTTGGGATGGTTCTACTACCTCAGCTGCCTGCACTGGTCCGGCATTGTGCCCGTCACGACGGGCAGCGGCAACGTCACGCCGAGCCGGCGGCAGCTCGAAGTCGCGTTCGACTGGGGCGTGAACCTCTGGGCCGGATTCCCGGAGTACCTGCTGCACCTCGCCTCGGTCGCGCAGCAGGAGGGGCTCGATCTGCGGCGCCTGGGCACGCGGTTCATCGCCACGTTCCTTGGGCCCGACCTCGACGGCAGCCTGCGAAAGATGATAGAAGGCGTGTGGCACTGCCCGGTCTTCGACAACTACGGCACGCACGAGGTGGGGCTGCCGGCGTTCGAGTGCCAGGAGAAGGATGGGCTGCACCTGATGGAGGACATGTTCATCATCGAGGTGGCCGATGTCGACACCGATGCCATCTTGCCCGACGGCGAGAAAGGCAACCTCGTCATCACGAGCCTCTACCGCCACCATCCACCGCTGATCCGCTACAACCTCCGCGATTACATCCGCATCGTCAGCAACGGGCAGCGCCGCTGCGGCTGCGGCAGCTCCACGCGGAAGATGGACCACTTTCTCGGCCGCAGCGACGACATGGTCAAGATCCGCGGCACCAACGTGTTCCCCATGGCGTGCGTCCGGGCGGTGACCTCCGACGATCGCACCACGGGCGAGTGGCTGTGCGTCGTCGAGCGGAAGGCCTCGGGGCTCGAGGTCCGCGAGGACATGACGGTGCAGGTGGAGGTCAAGGAAGGGATCGCGGACCGCGAGCAGCTGATCCGCATCCTCGAGGACCGGCTCAAATCGGACCTCGGCATCCGCGTCATCGTCGAGCTGGTGCCGGGGGGCAGTCTCCGCGAGTACACGTACGGGCGGGAGGGTAAGGCTCGGCGCCTGCTCGACAAGAGCCGCGCGGAATAGCGGAAGGACTCGATGATCCAGTTCGGGGTGATGGCGAACACGCATCCGGCGCCGGGCACGGACCTCACGCGGATGGTCGACGAGGTGATCGCCGAGGCCCAGCAGGCCGAGCGGTGCGGCTTCGACTCATTCTTCTTGACCGAGCACCACCAGGATCCGAGCGGCTACTTTCCCTCGCCGCTCCCGCTCGCGGCGGCCATCGCCACGCGGACGTCGCGGATCCGGATCGGCACCGGAATCGTCATCCTGCCGCTCTATCACCCGACCCGCCTCGCCGAGGACTGCGCCGTCGTGGATATCATCTCCAAGGGGCGCCTGATCCTCGGCGTGGGGCAGGGCTACCAGGAAGGCGACTTCGCCGCCTACGGCCTCAAGGTGAGCGATCGCGTGTCGCTGTTCGAGGAGGGCATCGAGATCCTGCGCCGGGCCTGGACGGAGGAAAAAGTCTACTTCGTCGGCAAGCGCCACACGCTGCACAACGTCATGGTGACGCCCAAGCCGGTGCAGAAGCCGCACCCCCCGATCTGGGCGGCGGCGCTCGGCGATGAGGCGGTGAAGCGCGCGGGCCGGCTGGGCGACGCCTTGCTCGCCGACTCCTTCCAGTTGCCCGAGCGCCTCAAGCGGCGGGTGGCGTTGTACCGGGCGACGGCGGAGAGCCGCGGACGGCCGCACAAGGTGGTCGTGTTCCGCGAGGGCTACGTCGCGCCTACCCGCGAGCAGGCCATCGCCGAGTACGAAGCGGGTCTGCTGAGCACGCACCGGTACTACTGGCGACACGGCTCCTACTACCAGGACATCAAGAAGGAGGAGGACCTCGATCTCAAGCGCATCTCGCTCGATCGCCTCATCCTCGGCTCGCCGGATGACTGCGTGGAGCGGGTTCAGACATGGAACCGCGAGGTGGGCGCGGATTACTTCCTGATCCGCTTCCGGCATCCCGGCGGCCCGACGCACGAGCAGGTCCTGCGCGCTCTGGAGCTCTTCGGCAAGACGGTCATTCCCAGATTCCACTGAACGCCGTTCGTTCGACAGAAAGAGGAGATCCATGACCACACGACGCAGCAT
>CAZDGO010000369.1:0-2786 GCA_964504825.1 uncultured Gaiellales bacterium | reverse complement strand
CTACCGCCCGCAGTTCTACTTCCGCACTACCGACGTTACCGGTGACGTGCGCATGGACGAAGGCGTCGAGATGATCATGCCGGGCGACAGCACCAACTTCGGAGTCACGCTCATCACTCCGATCGCTATGGAGGAAGGTCTGCGTTTTGCCATCCGCGAAGGCGGCCGTACCGTCGGCGCCGGAGTGGTGACTAAGATCATCGCGTAGTAGAGGTAAGGATACGGAAAGGGGCCCCGTCGGGGCCCCGCCGTCCGGTCAGTGAGAGGCGAGGACACCTTGGCGCAACAAAAGATACGCATACGGCTCAAAGCGTATGACCACGAGCTCGTCGATAAGAGCGCGCGGAGCATCGTCGAGACAGCGGAGCGCACCGGGGCGACCGTGTCCGGTCCCGTGCCCCTTCCGACAGAGAAGAACGTGTACTGCGTTATCCGCAGCCCGTTCAAGGACAAGGACTCTCGAGAGCATTTCGAGATCCGGACGCACAAGCGTCTCATAGATATCCATCAGCCGACTCCCAAGACGGTGGATAGCCTGATGCGTATGGACCTGCCTGCGGGCGTGGACATCGAGATCAAACTGTGATGAAGACGCTGCTAGGAACAAAGATCGGCATGACTCAGTTGTTCGGCGAGGATGGCACGGTGACCCCGGTTACCGTCATCCAGGCCGGCCCCTGCGTCGTGACCCAGAAGAAGACGGTAGCCACCGATGGCTATCCCGCCACGCAGATCGCCTACGGCGATGTCAAGCCGAAGAAACTCAACCAGCCTCTACTGGGTCATCTGAAGAAGGCGGGCGCGTCGCCCAAGAAGCACCTGATGGAAGTGCCGGGCGAGCACGACGTGTCCCTGGGCGACCAGGTGACCGTGGAAGTCTTTTCTCCGGGCGATGCCATCAAAGTGAGCGGCATCAGTAAGGGCAAGGGCTTCCAGGGTGTGATGAAGCGACATAACTTCAAAGGCGGTCCGGGTGGGCACGGGTCCCATTTCCACCGTGCCCCTGGTTCCATCGGCGCGTCGGCTGATCCGGCTCGAGTCTTTCCGGGCACGCGACTGCCGGGTCAGATGGGGAACAAGAAGATCACACAGGTTGGCCTCACTGTGGTGGCGACTGACAGCGAACGCAATCTGCTGCTCGTGAAGGGCGCGGTTCCAGGGAGCACGGGCTCCCTTGTGGTAGTCAGGGGATAGGTGAGATGGCGGCTATTTCGAAGATAGATGGTACAGGCGCGGCCGCGGGGGAGCACGCCCTGCCCGATCGCCTGGTCGAATCGGAGGCCAACATCGGGCTTCTGTATGAGGTCGTCCGCAGCGAGCTTGCTGCGCGGTGGCAGGGCACAGCCAAGGCCAAGCGCCGCGGTGAAGTCGCGGGCTCAGGGGCGAAGCCGTGGCGCCAGAAGGGCACCGGCCGCGCGCGGATCGGCTCGACGCGCGTTCCGCATTGGACCGGAGGTGGCGTTACCTTCCCGCCCGTACCGCGCGACCACTCGTTCAAGGTCAACAAGAAGGTTCGCGCGAAGGCGTTTCGTATGGCCCTCGGCTCCTTGGTCGAGAACGGCACTGTCCGCGTGCTGGCGGCCGCCGAATTCGGGACACCGTCCACGAGACGGGCAGCGCAGATCTTGAGCGAGTCGAAGCTCGAGGGTCCCACGCTGGTGGTGGCCTCTCCTCAAGAGGTCAACACTCTGCTCAGTTTCCGCAACTTGGCAGACACCCGGGTGCTGCCTGTGAACGAGGTCGAGGTACAGGACTACGTGTGGGCCCGCAGCGCGGTTCTCACCGAGGCGGCGCTGGTGCTTCTGCAAGGTGGTGAGGCCTGATGGATGCGCGCCAGATCATCATCCGGCCCGTTGTCTCCGAGAAGAGCTACGCGGCCATCGACCACAACAAATACTCCTTCGAGGTTCATCCCAAGGCCAACAAGCAGCACGTGGCCACCGCGGTGGAGGAGATCTTCAAGGTCAAGGTCATCGGTGTCAACACGCTGAACATGAAACCCAAGCCGAAGCGCCGCGGAGTGCACCAGGGTCTCACCCGCCGCTGGAAGAAGGCCGTGGTCGAGCTTGCGCCCGGTAATCGTATCGACTTCTTCGGCGCAACCTAAGCCGGCGGATCAGGAGACTACGAATGGCCATCAAGAGTTACAAACCGACCTCGCCTGGCCGCCGGTTCACGACCACGCCGGCGTTCGAGGAGATCACGAGGAGTGAGCCCGAGAAGTCGCTCACCGCGCCTATCAAGCGCAAGGGTGGTCGCAACAACAACGGCCGGATCTGCACGCGTCACCAAGGGGGTGGACACAAGCGCCTGTACCGCATCATCGATTTCAAGCGGGACAAAGATGCGGTCCCTGGGCGGGTGGCCTCTGTGGAGTACGACCCGAACCGCAGCTGCCGGATCGCTCTGGTGGTCTACGCGGACGGCGAGAAACGCTACATCCTGGCGCCGAACAAGCTTCAAGTGGGCCACATGATCGAAGCCGGGCCGGAGGCGGATATCAAAGTGGGCAACGCGCTGCCCCTGAAGAAGATCCCTGTGGGCACCGTAGTGCACAATATCGAGCTGCACATCGGCAGAGGTGGGCAGATCGCGCGGTCGGCCGGTACCTCGGCTCAGGTCATGGCTAAAGAGGGAGACTATGCTACTCTCCGTCTCCCCTCGGGCGAGATGCGCATGATTCATCTGCGCTGCCGGGCAACAGTTGGCGAGATCGGCAACGCCGAGCACGAGAACCTCTCCGGAGGGAAGGCGGGGCGCACCCGCTGGATGGGCATCAGGCCTAC
>CAZDGO010000368.1:0-2787 GCA_964504825.1 uncultured Gaiellales bacterium | reverse complement strand
AGCCCAGTTCGCGCGCAAGTGGATCGGCAGCTCGCGCACCGAGCGGGCCGCGTCGCAGGAGCACTTCATCGACCTCTGCCGCATGTTGTGCGTGCCGACCCCGAACGAGGCCGATCCCACGGGTGACGAGTACGCCTTCGAAAAAGGCGCCGGGAAGGTCGAGGGCGGGGAGGGATTCGCCGATGTGTGGAAGCCCGGCCACTTCGCCTGGGAGTACAAGGGCAAACGAAAAGACCTCGCGGCCGCCTACCGGCAGCTCCTACAGTACCGAGAGGCCTTGGAGAATCCGCCGCTGTTGGTCGTGTGCGATCTCCACCGGTTCGAGGTGCACACCAACTTCACGAACACCCCCGCCATCGTGCACCGTTTCACGCTGGAAGATCTGCTCGAGAACTCCGGGGAGCCGTTGCGCGTGCTGCGGGCGGTCATGGAGCATCCGGATGAGCTGCGCCCGGGCAAGACCCGCGACGACCTGACGGCTGAGGCCGCTGAGCAATTCGCTTCCCTGGCGGAGCGGCTGAGGAGTCGAGGTCACGAGGCTCACGCCGTCGCCCACTTCCTCAACAAACTGCTCTTCTGCATGTTCGCCGAGGACGCCGGTCTCCTGCCCCGCGGACTCGTGCGCCGTTTGGCCGGGGTGGCGCAGTACGACGAGACCATCTTCACCGAAGGCTTGGGCGACCTCTTCGCCAAGATGGCCAACAAGGGCGGGCTCTTCGGGGCCGAACGGATCGACTGGTTCAACGGGGGCCTCTTCGCCGACAGCGACCTCCTCCCGCTCACCCTCGCCGACATCAAGCTCATCGACACGGTGTCTCGGCTGGACTGGTCGCAGGTAGAACCGGCCATCTTCGGCACGCTGTTCGAGCGCGGGCTGGATCCCAGCAAGCGGTCCCAGCTCGGGGCGCACTACACCGACCGGGGGTCGATCATGCGTTTGATCGAACCCGTACTCCTGGAACCGCTGCGCCGCGACTTTGAGGCGACCAAGGAGCAGGTGCTGGTGTTGTCCGCGGAGGGGAAGAAGATCACGGCCCGCACTCCCGCCGGCAAGAATCCGGAGGCGGTGTTCAACGGGTTCCTCGATCGGCTGCGGGCGGTGCGGGTGCTGGACCCGGCGTGCGGGTCGGGCAACTTCCTCTATCTGGCGCTGCAGGCGCTTAAGGACCTGGAGCGCGAGGCCATCCTCTGGGGCTCGCTCACTCTCCAGTCGCCCATGCAGTTCCCGGAGGTTGGGCCCCAGGCAGTGCTGGGCATCGAGCTCAACCCGTACGCCTCCGAACTTGCCCGTCGTGATCTGGATCGGAGAGATCCAGTGGATGCTCTCGAACGGCTTCGCCTATCTGCGCGACCCCATCCTCCGCCCCCTCGAGAGCATCGAATGCCGCGACGCCGTGCTCGACCTCAGCGATCCCGGCGGTCCGCGCGAACCGAAATGGCCGGAGGCGACGGTCATCATCGGGAATCCCCCGTTCGTGGGCGGAAAGCTGATGCGGACCAACTTAGGCGACGAGTACGTGGACGCTCTATTCCGCGTCTACCAGGGCCGCGTGCCCCGCGAGGCCGACTTGGTCACGTATTGGCATGAGAAGGCGCGTGCGATGATCGAGTCGGGGAAGGTGGAGCGCGTCGGTCTCCTGGCTACGCAGGGCATCCGCGGTGGAGCGAACCGCCGCGTGTTGGAGCGCATCAAGGAGACCGGCGACCTGTTTCTCGCCTGGTCGGACGAGCCTTGGGTGGTGGAGGGGGCGGCGGTGCATGTGTCGTTCGTCGGGTATGACGATGGCTCCGAGGAGACGCGTCATTTGGACGGGCACCCGGTGGCGGCAATCAACTCGAATCTGACCGCGGGGATCGATCTGACCCGTGTCGGTCGGTTGCGGGAGAACCTCGGGATCGCCTTCATGGGCGACACGAAGGGCGGGCCGTTCGACATCGACGCCGACGTGGCGGCGGCGATGCTCGCCTCCCCGAACCCCCACGGCCGGAGCAACGCGGAGGTGGTTCGTCCCTGGGTCAATGGTCTCGATCTCACCCGCCGGCGGCGCGGCATGTGGATCATCGACTTCGGCACCGATATGCCGGAGGCTGAGGCGGCGCTCTACGAGGCGCCGTTCGAGTATGTGAAGAAGCATGTGAAGCCGACGCGGGAGGCGTCGAGGACGACGATCGCCGAGTGGTGGCTCCACGAGCGGCGGCGGGAAGATATGCGCACAGCCCTGGAAGGCCTGGATCGTTTTATTGCGACGCCGCGCGTCTCGAAATATCGCCTATTTGCCTGGCTGTCGAAAGAGACCTTGGCAGATAGCGCGGTGATCGTGTTCGCGCGCGACGACGACTACTTCTTCGGCGTGCTGCACTCCTCGGTGCACGAGCTGTGGGCCCGCGGGTTGGGTACGCAGCTCCGCGAGGTCGAGAGCGGCTTCCGTTACACGCCCACGACCACCTTCGAGACGTTTCCGTTCCCGGAGGCGACGGCCGAAGCGAGGGCCGAGATCGCGGCGGCGGTGAAGAGGCTCGATGAGCTGCGGAACGGCTGGCTCAATCCGCCGGGCATGACCGAGACCGACCTCCGCGCGCGCACCCTGACCAATCTCTACAACGCGAGGCCGTCGTGGCTGGCGCTTGCCCTCGAGCGACTCGACCGGGCCGTGCACGCCGCGTACGGGTGGCCCTATCCGTTGGAAACCGAAGGGGTTCTGGCGCGGCTGGTGGAACTGAACCTGAGTCGGGCGATTGGGTCTGGAGGGCGCTGATGGACAAGAAGCACATCGGGGACGATTTCGA
>CAZDGO010000367.1:0-2795 GCA_964504825.1 uncultured Gaiellales bacterium | reverse complement strand
CCCCGGACCCGCGGTGCCCCCGCTCACAGTGCCCGCCATGACTCGGGCCGCAGGCGCGCCCCCGCCGGCGCGGTCAGCACCGCGTCCAGGGCAGCCAGCATCCGCGCCTTGTCTTGCGGCAGCCGCCCTCCCACCGGCAAGTAGTTCGAGGCGTGGTTCGAACGGAACAGCGCATCCGGCACGTCGATGGCGGCGATAAGCTCCCGCAGCTCGCGCAACATGGCGAACGGACCGGCCACGACGAACTCGCCCCGCGCGACCCGTTCCGCCATGGGCGTGCCCGGGGTCACCATCAGGCTGAGCACCCCTATGAACTCGGGCTGTATAGAAGAGAGAGCGGCGCCGGTGGCCCGGGCGTGGCGTTCGGAGGCCGGTGAGAGTACCTCAGCGTCGGGGTCGTCGGCGCCGGCCAGACCCAAGATAGTGGTGAGCGAGAGGCCGATGCCCGCCTCGTGGGCCCGACGGCACGCCTCGACCTGTTCGGCCACGGTCACCCCTTTATGTATCGCGGCCAGGGTGGCGTCATCACCGGACTCCAGCCCCAAGAAGAGGAGGGTGAGGCCGCGCTCGCGCAGAGCCCGCAGCTGGTCGACCTCCTTGCGCAGCAGCGCTTGGGCCGTAGCGTACGCACTCACACGTTCCAACCGGGGGAACTCGGTGTTCAGCAACTCCAGGATCTCCAGGAGTCTGCGCTGGGGAAGAATGACCGCGTCTCCATCGGCGAGGAAGACCCGGCGCACGGACCGCTTCACCTCCGCCGGCAGCCCGGTGATGTCCTGCACCACCTCGGCGAACGGTCGCACCCGGAACGGCTTCTCCGCATAGGTGCCGCAGAAGTCACAGTCGCCGTGGGAACAACCGTACGTGACTTGGATGATGAGACTATCCGCCTCGCTGGGAGGCCGGATGACCGCGCCGAGATACCGCATGTCACAAGGGTAGCACGGGGGCACGACAGACCGCCCGGCGGTATACTAGGCGCCGATAGACACAGTCATACACGGAGACTTACAGTATGCCGCCAGCCAAGAAGCCCTTGCCCCAAACATCCCCCAAAGCCGGGCCCGCGTTTGAAAGCCCGTCCGCGGAGGAGTCCGCAGTGGAAGCGGTCTCGCCCGAGACCCGGCATCTCGCCGGCAGCCAGGGCACCGTCGACTCGGCCGGCACCTTCGCCATCTTCCAGAACGTAAAGTCTGAGGTGGTGGGTCGGGAGCGCGAGGTGCGCGAGATCTTTGCCGGTATGCTCAGCCGCAAGCACATCCTTCTCGAAGGGCCTCCGGGCACCAGCAAGTCGACCATCGTCCGTGCGATCGCCCGTTTTATGCACGTGCCTTTTTTTTTCATCGAAGGCAGCATCGACCTCACTCCATCGAAGCTCTTGGGGTTCTTCAACCCGGGAAAAGTGCTCAAAGACAGCTACCTACGCGAGTACTTCGAGATGGGTCCCCTCACCCAGGCGATGGAAGAAGGGGGCGTGCTCTACCTCGAGGAGTTCAATCGCATGTCGGCCGAGTCGGCGAACCTCCTCATCACGCCCATGGAAGAGGGGGTCATCAACATCCCCCGCTACGGCCAGGTGACGGCCAGAGACGGCTTCACCATAATCTGCAGCCAAAACCCCTACGACGACGTGGGCACGCTGCAGGTAAGCCGCGCGTTCCTCGACCGGGTCGTGCGCGTGCGGATGAACTACCAGTCCGAGGAAGAAGAGATCGAGATCGTCAACCTGCGCTCCGGTTCCGGCGACCCCCGGCTGGTCAAGTCCGCAGTGCGCGTCACTCGTCTGACCCGCGACACCCCTGAGATCAAACTGGGGGCGTCGGTGAGAGCGGCCATCGACATCGTCGCGATCGTGCAGAATCTCTCGGTCCTCAGCGACGGCGAACTGCGGCCCGAGGATCTGGCTGACGCCTGTAAGATGGCGCTCACCAGCAAGATCTGGCTCTCGGAGACGATCAATGCCACCCCCGAGGACGTCATCGACCGCATCATCGACCGAGCCCGAAAAGAACTGGGATCCGAGTTCTACCTGGGTGCGCCCGAGGATAAAAAAAAACGTTCGTAGAAGCGCTTAACGAGCAGGGGCTCACCCTGCTCAAGCGCCGGCTGGACAACGGTG
The DNA here is from genome assembly GCA_964504825.1 of uncultured Gaiellales bacterium. Taxonomy (GTDB): domain Bacteria; phylum Actinomycetota; class Thermoleophilia; order RBG-16-64-13; family RBG-16-64-13; genus JAJZQZ01. The sequence goes on along the minus strand of CAZDGO010000367.1, from coordinate 676 downwards.
AGATCAGCGCCTTCGAGATGGCCGAGGCCATCAACCTGAGCCCCGACCTTCAGGACGAGTTCCTCAACGACGAGGAGTTCATCAAATACTACGCCTCGCTGAACCACCTCCTGCGGGCCGGCTTGAAGAAGAAGGCCAAAGACCTGGCCAAGAAGCTGATCATCAAAGTGGCGAACCAACTGGTAGGCACGGGGGTGCGCAAGGGCACGCTGCACCTGCGCAAGGGCATCTTCTCCGACGAGATCGACCTGGACGCCACCCTCGAGAACATCGTCACCAACCCGCTGGAGGACATCGAAGACAACCTGGCCACCTGGGACCGCAAGCAGGAGCAGCAGGGCTTCGTCATCATGTTCGACCACAGCTACTCGATGCGCGGCCCCAAGATCGTGCTGGCAGCCCTGACCGTCGCGGCCATCGCCATCTACTTCAAGGAGAACTACGGGGTAGTGGCGTTCAGTACCGAGGTGGAGACGGTGAAATCGGTCACCGAGCGGACGCACTACGAAGTGCTGCTCGACCGGGTCTTCGACCTGCCCATCGAGGGCCTCACCAACATCTCCGGAGCCCTCTCCGGCGGGCTTGCGCAACTGGCCGACTTCACCAAGACCTTCGGCCTTCTCCTGACCGACGGGGGCTGGACGTCCGGCGAGAACCCCCTGGTGGTGGCCTCCAA
>CAZDGO010000366.1:0-2796 GCA_964504825.1 uncultured Gaiellales bacterium | reverse complement strand
GGGCTGAGGGGTCTCCCCCAGCCGTCTCGGCCGGTGTCGCCTCCCTCTAGCCACAATACCCCTACAGGTATATACTGGCCAGGCTAGGGCACAACAGAGAAGACGATCGGAAAGGGTCGAACGATGGAGATGAAGGTCTACTTCCCCGGAAATAAACGCGTGTACGCCGACTACAACGGCTTCACCATACAGACCGACCAACCCGCACGCAGCGGTGGGGACGACTCCGCCCCGGCGCCCTTCGATCTATTCATCGCCAGCATTGGCACCTGCGCGGGCATCTTCATGCTGGGATTCATGCAGCAGCGGAACATCCCCACAGACGGATCAGGCATCACGCTGCGCACCGAGAAAGACGCGGAGACCGGACTGATCGGCCACATCACCCTCGATCTTCACCTGCCCCCGGAGTTCCCCGAGAAGTACAAGGCCGCCGTGGTCAATGCCGTCGAGCTCTGCTCGGTCAAACGCCACCTGCATCAACCACCGGCCTTCACGGTCAACACCCTCACCGCATAGCGAGGGCGGCATAGCGCAGGGCGCGCGCGCCCAACAGACACACCCTAGGGGTCGTCGGGCAGGTCATGGCCCTCGGGCATTTCTTCGCACGCGGTAACTTCTTCGCACGCGGTAAGGGCTGCGGCAGCGCTCTCCCGACTCTCATACCACACGTCGCGCAGTACGACCTTGACGGTCGCGGCCACAGGCAGCGCCAGCAGCGCCCCGGCTAACCCGGCGAGACTGGCGCCGATCATCGTGGCGATCAACACGGCGGGCGACGACAGGTCGACCGCGTTCCGCATGACCCGGGGCACGAGAACATAGTTCTCGAACTGCTGATAGAGGAGGAAGTAGAGGAGCACCGTGATGCCCAACCCGGGTGACTCGGCGAAGCCCACCATCACGGCCGGCACGGCCCCGATATACGAGCCCACCGAAGGAACAAGAGCGGCGATGCCCGCCCAGAGCGCCAGCGGGATCGCGTACGGCACCCCCATGATGAGCAGGGCGATGCCCGCCAGTATCGCGCAGATCAACGACGTGATGATGTTCCCCGACACATAGCCGCCGATCTTCGCCACAGACGTCTCGATGATCTGCTCCGCGTCGCGCCGGCGCGCCGGCGGAAAGAGCAAGGCCACCGAGTGGCGGAGCCCCGGGAGCGAGGCCATGAAGAACACAGTGAGCACGGCCACGGTGAAGACGTTGAAGATGAATCCGCCGACCTTGCCCGTGAGACCAAGCACCGTGCCGAACGACCGCGCGATCCGTTCCGGTATGGAAGCGATGTACTGCTGGATCTGCGGCTCGTGGCTGGTCACGTAGTCGCCGATCCAGTCACTCCGCCGAGCCAGCTGGGGCACCAACTCCGGGATCGCGTTGGCTAAGGACTCGATCTGCCTGACCAGAGGCGGGCCGACGAGAGCGACGAACCCGGCCACCACCAAGAAGGCCGCGATGAAGATCACGGCGACCGCCACTCCCCGATGCCTCATACGCATCCGGCGCACCAGGAACCCCACGGCCGGATCGAGCCCCACAGAGACCACGGCCGCGATCAGCACCAGCACCAGGATGCCCTGCACCCGCTTGATGGCCAGCAGGACGGCCACGGTGAGCGCGATGGCTACGGTCGTGCGCACCCAGTAGCCGGTAGTCGGCCACCGGTCGGCGGCTAAACCGGCGGCGGCGGCCCCGCCAACCGGCCGGGATTCTCGTGCCGGGGCGGAACTCCCCGAGCCGGCGGATGCGGAAGTCACATCGTCGGGGGCGGAAGTCACGAGTCTATCCCCTGTTGCCTCGCCCACACCCGCCACGTTGTGATCACCTTGGTGATGTCGTGCATAGGCTCCTCGTCCAGGCGGGGCACCGAGCTCTTGTAGGGCGCGTGCTCGACTACCTCCGGCGACGAGTAGGCCTCGTCGGCCACCCGCTGCATGATCTCCGCATACTCGTCGATATCAGCTCTGGAGTAGCTTTCCGCCGGCTCAGGAGTGAACGGCTCCGGCACCACCCACGGTTCGTGGCTGGAGAAGTAGTTGTTGACACCGTAGTCGATGATCCGCCTCTCGATGTCTTCGGAGCCGATACCTGTATCCTCCTGGAGGGTGCCCCAGCTCCAGCGGGCCTCATCGAGTCTGCGCACCCCGGGCGCGTAGGGCAGCGTGAGCCCCCGCACGTTGGCCAGCCGCTCGCTGAGGTAGTTGTTGTTGAGCACCGCCGTCTCCGACGCCTGCACGAGACCATCGGCGCCCAGGCTCATCACCCAGGCATACGAGCGCAGCACTACCTGCAGGTTGCCCAGGAACTGGCGCACCTTGCCGATGCTGTCCGGCAGGTCGTGGTCGAGGTAGTAGCGCTCGCCGTCGAACTCCACCAGAGGCGCGGGCAGAAAGCGGCGCAGCTCCGCGGTGGTCATGACCGCACCCGAAGCGGGGCCCATCGAACCATGGGGCGAGCTGAAGGTCTTGTGCAGGTTGTAGTGGCAGAGGTCGAAGCCGGCTTCCCTCGCCCGAGCGATCCCCATGATGCCGTTGAGGTTGGCTTGGTCGTAGGAGCAGAGTCCGCCCACCGCATGCACCGCGTCGGTATATTCGCGAATGCGCGGGTTGTAGAGGCCCGTGTCCTCCGGGTTGGTGATCATCACGCCCGCCGTGCGCTCGGACAGGGCCGCCTTCAGCGCCTCCAGATCCGGATAGCCGCTCTCGTCGGGATAGAGCACGATGAGCTTGTAGCCACATACTGCCGGTGTGGCCGAGTCGGCCGGGTGCGAGAAGATAGTGGTGATGATCTCGT
>CAZDGO010000365.1:0-2803 GCA_964504825.1 uncultured Gaiellales bacterium | reverse complement strand
GCTCGGGCGGGTGCTCGTCGAAGAGGCCGGGCGTCAGGCCGCGGCGGGGGCGGGACTGGTTGGCGTCGCTGACGGGGACGGGAGGGTGCTCGGCGTGGCCGTGGCCCTGGAAGATCGCGGCCATCTCCTGCCATTTTTCGAGGCCGTGCTCGGCGATGTAGCGGTTGGCGGCGAAGGCGACGATGGGGCCGTTGACCGGGACGGTGACGACCTTGCCCTCGGCGTTGCGCTTCGGTTCGCCGGTGGCCTGGTCGTACTCGACCTTGTGGAGCATGACCCCGGAGCCGCCGCGGAGGATGGGGTCGGTCTTCCAGGCGTAGATGGTGCCGCGGCTTCCCAGGTCGATCATGGAGAAGCCCAGGAAGAGCGCGACGCAGAAGAGGCAGGCGGAGAAGATGACGGCGTTGACCTTGTTGTCGTACTTGAGCTGCATGAAGAACAGCAGGACCAGCGTGCCTTTGACCACGGCGATCGAGAGGGCGACGACGATGTTGACCCAGTTCGGGATGGCGATGCCGAAGGCCTCGGAGGCCCAGATCTCGGTGCGCGAGGCCGCGACGGTCAGGACGGTGAAGACCAGGAGGATCAGGAGCACGGCGGTGAGCGTCCAGAACGAGACGATGATGTGGCCGTGGTGCTCGCCGTGCTCGCCGTGGGGGTCGAGGGTGAGGCCCTCGGGGTCGGTGCGCTGGTGGGCCTGGTGGGGATGGGCGGTGCTGCTCATGGCTTGGTGACCTGGAGAAGGGAAAGGCGGCCGCGGATGAACGCGGATGGACGCGGATCAAAACGGGAGCAGGGAGGGGCGACGCACGCCCGCGGCCAGTTTCTGAACCCTCGAAGATTGCCGGGCTTCATTCTCATCAATCCTTGAATCTCGGTCTCCGATCGCGGCGGTGCTTGCCTGAATCCGCGTCGATCCGCGTTCATCCGCGGCTGATTTGTTGCGGGCTAGTGGATCAGGTACAGCAGCGGGAAGAGGAAGATCCAGATGAGGTCCACGATGTGCCAGTAGAGGCCGATGTTCTCGACGGCGGTGTAGTGGGTGGGGCCGAAGTGGCGCTTGCCCGCGCGGATGTAGAGCCAGCCGATGAGGATCATGCCGATGGCGACGTGGGTGGCGTGGATGCCGGTGGCGCCGTAGTAGACGCCCCACCAGAGCGGCTCGGCCGCGTCGTCGGAGAAGGCGTAGTTGAAGAGCACGCCGGGGCGCTTGCCGCCGTAGCCGTCCACGAAGTGGAAGAGCCCGCCGAAGGCGGTCTTGCCGCTGGCGGGGTAGTGCGAGAGGGCGGGGTCGAACGAGAGGAACCAGCCGCTGAGCTTGGGCATGTACTCGAAGGCGAGCTTGATGACGATGAAGGCCAGGGCGCACAGCCAGGTGATCGCCAGGTTGAGCTTCAGCAGCCCCTGCTGGTTGCGCTGGGCGTTGCGGATGCACATCGCCATCGTCCACGACGAGAAGAGCAGGACGACGGTGTTCAGCCCCCCCCACTTCCAGTCGAGGTAGTGCGAGCCGTTGGCGAAGGCCTCGGGGTAGAGCATGCGGAAGATGGCGTAGGCGCAGAACAGGCCGGCGAAGAGCAGGATCTCGGTGGTGAGGAAGAGCCACATGCCGAGCTTGTTGGCGTCGAACTCCTCGGCCTTGGACCGGAAGTGCGGCGCCTGGGTGTAGGTCTCGTGGTAGGGCCGATCCCCCGGCGGGTTGGGCTTGAGTGCGTCGAGTGTGGTCATGGCGTCTTTCGGCAGGAGGGAGCGGCCGCGGATGAACGCGGATGGATGCGGATCAGGAGAGGACAGAGATCAAAGAACAGAGAGCGGCCGCGCCCGGTCCTCCGATCAGATTTGCTGGTTCTCTCGGCGTTCATCGGTCGCAGGTCTCGTTCGGTGATCCAGTCATTCCCGGCTCTATCCGCGTCGATCCGCGTTCATCCGCGGCTCGTTCTGGCGTCTACCGGTCAGTGGCCGCGCGTGCCGGGCGGCAGGGGCGCGGGGATCGGCCAGTCCTTGGGGTCGCAGTGCGGGGGGACGAAGTCGTCGTAGTCGTAGGGCCCGTGCTTGACGATGGGCTCGTGGGGGAAGTTGTGCTCGATGGGGGGGCTGGCCGCCTCCCACTCCATCGACAGGCCGCCCCACGGGTTGGCGGGGGCCTTGGGGCCGGCCACCAGCGAGTGGAAGAAGACGAACAGGTGCGTGAAGAACCCGACCGCCAGCACCCAGGAGAAGTAGGTGCTGATCTCGTGCATCCACTGGAACTCGGTCACGTAGGTCGCGTACCGGCGCGGCATGCCGTGGACGCCGAGGATGAACTGGATGAGGAAGGTGCCGTTGAACCCGATGAAGATCAGCAGCCAGGCGAAGCGGGCCCAGTTCTCGTGGTACATCTTGCCGAACATCTTGGGCCACCAGTGGTGCAGCCCGCCGAGCATGGCGATGACGGTACCGCCGAACATGACGTAGTGGAAGTGGGCCACCACAAAGTAAGTATCGTGCAGGTGCATGTCGGTGGCCAGGGCCGCCAGCGGCAGGCCGGTCAGGCCGCCGATCGAGAAGGTGAACAGGAAGGTGAGGGCGTAGAGCATCGGCGTGTTGAGCGCGATCGAGCCCTTGTAGAGCGTCGCGATCCAGTTGAACACCTTCACCGCGGTGGGGATCGCCACCAGGAAGGTCACGGCGCTGAACAACACCGCGGCCAGCTCGCTCTCGCTGGCGAACAAGTGGTGGCCCCAGACCACGAAGGCGATCCCCGCGATGGCCAGGGAGCTGAAGGCGATGGCCCGGTAGCCGAAGATCCGCTTGCGGCTGTGGA
>CAZDGO010000364.1:0-2814 GCA_964504825.1 uncultured Gaiellales bacterium | reverse complement strand
GGCGCTCACGGGACGGGTCCAACGAGTCGTTCGCGGGCATGGATACGGCCAGGGCGCCGAGGAGCTCGCCCCGATCGCGTACCTCGACCGCCGCCTCTGAGGGAAGTTCGGGTAGGTGGTCGGAGATCACCCGGACGGGCGCAGGGTACGCGCCGCCGACCGGCGCGACGCCAGCCGGTCTCAGCTCGCCGCCCACACGGAGCCATACGGTCGCCTTCTCGGCGCCGACCGCTTTTGCCAGGATCTCCGCCATCCGAGGGAGGACGTCCTCTGCCGCGTACGACCCTCCGACCCGATGGGAGAAGTCGGCGAGCACCTCGTACGGAGTCGCGCGACGGCCGTATACGACGCGGTCGGCGACGCGCCGCGCGAGGCGAACGGCCGGCCAGAACGCGAGCCCCATCGCCAGCGAAGCGCTGATCGCGGCGGGGCTGGCTTCGATCACGACACCACCGACGCCCACCGCGACAACGAGGAACACCGTGATAAGCAGAAGGGCCACGGTCGCGTAGAGCACCGTCTTCTTGATCACGACGTCGAGGTCGTACAGGCGGTAGCGCAGGATGGCGATGGCCGAAGTCGCAGGGATCCCGAGGAACAAGCCGAAGAGGAACACGAAGAAGACCGCGTTCCCCAAGAAGCTGTCCTCCTCCTCGGGGATCACGCCTAAGACGGCGAGCGGGATGACGATCAGGAGAAGCGCACCGAGGAACGCCGCCAGGAACAGCAGCCATCGGATCTGCTGACGCTCGACGCCGCTTGCCCGCCTAAAGCGCTGGATCAGTGAGACGATCGACAACAGGGCGCCCGCCAAGACGACCATCCCAGCGATCTCTGTTATCCCCTGCACGGCGCCCTTCCACGAAAGGGGCAGCCCGATCGGGTTCTGGACCGCTCCTTTCAGCTCCGCGAAGCCCCCGTCCAGCGGGCCGGGCGTGAGCGCGAAGCCCACGATGTTCACCGCGTAGGCGACGAGCATCACGCGAAGGACCCACCGCCACCGGCGAGACGGTGGCTCACCGGTCGGGAAGATCAGGAAAAGGAAGGCCAGCGGGCCGAACATCGCGGCGAAGCCGACCCGACCGATCCAGGCCGTCGCGCTTAGCAACGGAAGGTCGCGCTGGAGCGCAAGCGTCGCATACCCACCGCAGGCGAGGCCCGCCGCCGCCGAGGCTCCCACCCAGGCGAACAGCAGCCCCACGCGGTTCCCAGGCTGCCGTGACGTGATGAGTGCTCCCACCGTCGCGTAGGCCATCACGGCGACCAAGACAAATACGATCCCCGAGGCATCGGCCCGCCCGGGGCTTGGCGCCTCGAGGAGAACGGCAGCAAGGACCAGTACGAGCGTCATGCCCCAGACGGCCCTCGACCATCGGTCGCTCTCCGGACCGTGTTCGGTCGATGTGCGCTCGGCTGGCTCGGTGAGCATCCCCTCCGTCACGTGATCCCTCCCGGTACCGGCACGCGCTCGCGATCGCCGTTCCCCCGCCGGGCGCGCTGTGGACCTCTAGCTCCCTGTCGATCGCGCTCGATACCCGGCGTTGCTGCCGGCTTCCTCAGGAGGGTCCTCACCGGCGGTTGAACGCCGGCTTCGCCGGGACCGGTCGCTGTTCCAGCCACTGGTGACCCCGCGGTTACTTGTTGGTCGAGGTTTCCCACGAGGAGGAACCCGAACGGGCGGTCTTCGCCTTCTTCGCCTGGCGCTTCTCCTTCAGCGACTTGCTCGCCGCCGTCTTCGAGCTCTTCGAACCGCCCTTGTCCTTGTTGGCCATGGTTGCCCCCTCAAGAAGAAGAGACCCGGGTGCTGAACGTATCACCCTGGAACTCACGGTTCGACCGACCGGCTCGGCGGTCGCGACGCCACGCCGGGTTGCGCACCTGCGCGCACGATCTAGCGCACGGGGATCCGCAGCGTTGTCGACAGGCTGGCACCGTCGCTGTCGGCAGTACCGGTAGGCCTTCGGAACGCGATTCACGTGACGAAGAGCCCTCCGCCGTGAAGGCGGGCGGGTCGCCTTCGTTTCGTCCCTTCGGGGCCCGGTCGAGCCATTGGTAGACGCCCCACAGGACGTCGAGGCCGCGCGCGTAGGCGGAGTAGGTGTGGTAACGACGCCGTCGCGGCCTTGGTGCCGCTTCGTCAGGGCAGGGGTGTTCACGTTCGGGTCGCTTCGTCATAGCGCAGCCGGAGCCCCGTAGCCGACTGCCCTAGCCAGGCCGAGGGTTCGAGCTCACGAGCCGCTTCCCTCCGGACGCCGACCTCGGCGCGCATGGGTTGCGGTATCGATGGGCCATGCACACCCCTCCCCGGCTGCGGACATCCTGCCCGGTGTGGTGCAGGCCGGCCGCGGACTGTCGCCCTTGCGGTGCATACCGCCCAGTTAGCGACAGGGACCCGGCCAGGAGAAGGGTGTCCGCCGCCATGCTGCGCTGATCATGACCGGCCGGCCCTCGTTCTCGCGGGCGTAGGGTCGACGGCGAGCAATGCCTCTGTCTCAGGGGCCTGGCCGGCGAGGACATCGCGCTTACCGCGCGGATCGCTAGGGCGGCCGACCAGGCGGCTGTGTTCTCCAGGCTGGAAGGGGTCGACGGCGCCAGGGAAGCGATTCTCGGGGCGCACGAGCCGCTACGCGCCGGGCGCTCGGTACTGGACTTGCTCGGCCTTGCGCAGGGCGTCCATAGTCTCGTCGACGGTCAGGAGGACTGTCGTTTCCAACGAGCTAAGCGCACCGCCGCTACTAATCGCCAGCGCGACAGCGGCCATGGACACGTTGTCGGGGGCCTCCCATAGGCTGTAGCCGTCGTGTGTCCCGAAGG
>CAZDGO010000363.1:0-2819 GCA_964504825.1 uncultured Gaiellales bacterium | reverse complement strand
TGGCCGCCGCGAGCGCTTCCGCGTCGGCGTCGGGCACCAAGAGGCCGTTCTCGCCGTCGTTCACCATCTCGGCGAGGCCGCCCACGGCCCCGGCGATGAGCGGTCGGCCACAGGCCATGGCCTCCAGGGCCGACATAGACGTGGCTTCCTCTACGTTCTCCGAGCGCACCGAGGGCACCAGGATGATGTCGGCCAGCCGGTACAGATCCAGGATGGCGCCCCGACCCTGGCCTCCCAGCAGGCGCACCTGTTTCTCGAGGCCGTGTTCCCGCACGACCTTCTCCATGGCCCCGCGTTCCCCGCCCTCGCCCGCGTGCAACAGAAGGAACCGGCGCCGCTCGTCCACCGGCATGGTGGCCAACGCCAGCGAGGGGAACACCACCCCATTCTTCTTTACCAACCGCCGGGGACAGAACAACACTGTGCGTCCCTCGGGCACGTTCCACGCCCGCCTCGCCTCGTCGCGACCTTCCCAGCTGGGGAAGAATGATGAGGTGTCGATGAAGTTCATCAGGGCGAAGACGGTGTCCGCCCGTTCCGGCACCAGACGCAGCACGTGGTTGTACAGTCGCGTGTCGACGGTGACTACGGCGTCGGCCAGCCGTAGAGCGCGCATCTCGGCCCCCATGAGATAGCGGCGACCGAGGTCGGAGGCAGCCGTGTAGCCCTCGGAGTCTGATTCGTAGAGCGGATACCCGTGCAGCGTCAACACCAGGGGGATACCGTGTCGATCGGCCACACCGCGAAGAGCCGGCACCGAGTACACCTCTTGCGCGTTCAGCGCCTCCCAGGGCTCGCCGGCAGCTTCGGCCCGGGCCAGCTCCCGCCCGGTGGCGGAAGCCAGGAGTCGACCCCGAACCGCCGAGGCGTAGATCATCCCCCACCCTCTGTGCGCCCGGTTCAGCGCCCCGCCGGGCCACACCACGCCGAGATCGCGGGCGGGCTGCGGCAGGGCGTCGCCCAGGTAGAACACCCGGGCTTCGTGACCGATCTCATCGAGCCCTCGCGAGAGCATGTCCAGATGGGTAGTCGTGCCCCCGATCTGCCCTGGATTACGGATGGTCGGCAGCAGGATCCTCACGTCGCGCTCCTCGCGGACTCGATTGTTGCACTGCTCCGGCGCTCCAGCATGTCCTCGACCAGGTCGGAGATGGCCTCTACCCGGTGGTCCCAGGTGTTGTCGGCAGCCAGCTGCGTGCGCTCGTCGCGCGCGGCCGCGGCGTCCGGACCCACCAGCTCGGCCAGGGCTCGGGAGACCAACATCGGGTAGTCCTGCGGTCTGGCCGCCAGCGCGACCATGCCGGCGTAGGGGGCAAGCTCCGGCAGGGCCGCTGACACCACCGGCACACCGCCGGCCAGATACTCGAAGAGCTTCAAAGGAAAGATGTTCCGCGAAAGCTCGTTCAGCTTGTAGGGGATGAGGGCTACGTCCAGGGCCTTGAGGTAGGCGGGCAGCTCGGCAAGACCCTTGCCGCCAAGCAGGTGCACGTTGGGGAGCGCCCGCAGACGGGCTTCATCCACATCTCCTTCGCGGACCGGGCCCACCAGCACTACCTGCCACGCGGGATCGGCCAGAGCGATGGCCTCGATGGCCGCCTCATCGAGGCGCTCGTCGTGCACCCCGATCACCCCGATACGCGGCTGCGGAATGGCCGCGATGTCGGCCGGAAGCGGCAACTCGGGGTCGAGGGCGCCGCCGAAGTGGGCCACGTCGGCGGCGTTCGCCACGTGGTAGGTGTGCGGGTTCAGTGCCGCCCGAGAGGCGCGCAGGTTTTCCGCCGTGGTGATCACCAGGTCGGCGCGGCGGGTGAGGGCGTCGTCGTAGGCGCGGACCACCTCCGGGTCGACAAAACCGGGAAAGGCCGAGTGCTCGTCCACGCAGTGATACACCAGCGCGACCGGCTCGAGCCGGTCGACCAGCGCCACCGAGGTGGGTAGGTAGGTCCACAGCAGGTAGTCACGGAACCCCAAGCGCCGCGTCGCCCGGCGCACGTAGCGGGCCAGCCACCACTGGTTCAGCCGGTTCACGACCGGGTTCACGTTGCCGAAGGGCAGGAGAGGCGGCGGAGTGAGGGTCCACAGCCCCGGCTCGGCCCGCCGGATCCGGGGCACCAACGCCCTCCAGCGCCGCCAGAGCGCGGGCACTTTGAGTGGCGCGAGCATGGTCACCGGCTCTTCCACATAGAGGATGCGGTTAGCCGCTGCCAGCCGGTGCATGATCTGCTGTTTGCTGGTCCAATGGGCGTCCCAATCCAGGGACGACACGCACACGATGTCGCGACCACGGAGCACGCTCGTCACGCCCCGGCCAAGGCACGGACCCGATGGCGGCCGGCCACGCAGCGCACGTAGGCTGTCAGCAACCTGCAGGCAACGACGTCGATGGAGAAGACCTGCTCCACCCGCCGAACCCCGGCCTCACCCATGGCCGACCTCAGGTCTGGGTCACGCAACAGCCTGGTCACCCGTTCCGCGAGGGCTTCCGCGAGCGCCTCGCGCGATCCACTCCTCGGCACGAGGAACCCGGTGACGCCATCCACCACCACCTCGGGGAGCCCACCAACCGCCGTGGCTACCACAGGCAGCCCCGCCGCCATGGCCTCGAGCACCGACACCGGCACCCCTTCGGCCCGCGAGGTCAACAGGAAGACGTCGAACTCCGCGACGGCCTCGCTGCCCGGGCGCACCTCGCCGCTCCATGTCGGCGTCCTGGACAGGCCCGCCTCATCCGCATGCCGCCGCAGTGAGACGGCCTCAGGTCCGTCTCCCACGACCGCGGCCCGCAGGTCGGGCACCTGGTCCCGCACCCGCCGCACGAC
>CAZDGO010000362.1:0-2830 GCA_964504825.1 uncultured Gaiellales bacterium | reverse complement strand
CCATACCACGCAGCCACGATCAGTACGTCGCGCACGCGGGGCCGCAGGAACGGCAACAGCACCAGTCCCTCTAGCACCATGCCGAAGTGGTTCAGGCTCATAGCCCACGCCTCAAGCGTGTACGACTGGCTCGACAGGCTGTTGGTGTACCAGATGAAATCGGTCCACAGCCCATACTTGATGGCTCCCGTAACCGCGAGCAATCCGAGAAGATGCCAACGTCTTCCCCAGTGATAGGCCAGAAGGGCGATGGCCCACAGAGTGGCCGAGAGGGGGCTGTCTGGCACGAAAGGCCACTGCCAGAGCGGCGTGGCCAAGATGTCGCTCCCGTACCAGTAGATGTATCCTGCTACGGCGCTGACCAAGTTGATGGTGACGAGCGTGTACGTCGTCCAACGGGTGCGCACGAGCCGGCCTGACAGCTGCCCCCAGGGGCCCCATCGGGTCGGCGATATAGGGCCGGTCGTCTTGCTTGCGCCTCGCATGGCCGGCAGTATAGTCGACCCGGTATCCCGCGACCGGGCTTGCCTCGTGTGCCGGGGTTACCCCGTGGGCCCGCCGGGGTACCAACAAAGCGGATGGTACCCTTCCCTGAACTTGTCCACGATGGGGGCGACTGGTATCATACCCCACAGGGTATATGTCCGGCGGTGTTGAAGGTCTACGGATGAAGGAGTAGGGCACGATGGCGGGTATCATCGAAGATCTGGATAGTCAGTCATTTGAAGCGGACGTGATCGGAGCCACTGGTCCGGTGGTGGTCGACTTCTGGGCGCCGTGGTGTGGGCCCTGCAAGATGGTGGGCCCGGTGCTGGAGAAACTTGCCGGGGATCACGACGGCAAGGTGAAGGTGACCAAGGTCAACGTGGACGAGAATCAGGAGTTGGCGGCACGTTACGGCGTCATGAGTATCCCTACGGTCATCTTGTTCGAAGATGGCAAGGTGAAGACCCAGATAGTCGGGGCGCGCAGCCAGAAGGATTACGAGAGGGAGTTCGGCCTGGCGTAGGCGGCTCCGAGCGGGAGGCACAGCATGGAAGCAGTACAGACGAGGCAGCTCTTGGTCGTGGGCTCGCGCAGGTATGACGCTTGTCGTGGCGGTGGCTGAGCGCCGCCCCTGTCTCTGGAGGAGACAGTCGGATACATCAATCGCTATCTTCAGCTCGACTACGGTGAGCACGTGGCTGTTGACTACCTAGACGTCGATAGTCCCGGCGTCCAGGAGTACCCGGCGCTAGTGAGCGCCATCGGGGAGGGTCGGTCTCTTCCTTTGGTGCTGGTTGGCGATGAGGTGAAGTCCCCCGCGGCGATCTCATTCGCTTGGATCGTCAACGAGTTCAAAGGCATGGGGGTGTTGGAGTAGATGGCCTCGTATGATTTGCAATGCGAAGAGTGCGGACACGGTTTCGAGGTGTTCGTGCAGGGGTTCCTGAAGGACGGCGCGAAGGTCTGCCCCGAGTGCGGCAGCCGAGCGGTTCGACAACTGATCACGGGTTTTCTCGTCGGTTCCGCGTCGCGCTCGGATGGGGGTAGCCCGTCTGGCGGGTGCGGCCATGCCGGCGGCTTCGGCTGAGCGCATTGATCAATGGGGGCCCGTTGGGCCCCTTCTTTTTCTCCCACTTCGACACCTAGCTCATATGCCGGTCTCGATCTTCTGACGCTCTGCGGTCTATCGGTAGGCGCGGCACTGTTGTAGAATCGAGCCGATCTGGTGGTCATCGCCAGGGTTCGTTGGTCGAGGGTGATCGAGCTGGGGGGAGGAGAGCATGAGCGTCTCGCGGCTACTGTTGCGCGCATTCCTGTCTGGCAGGCGCACGTCGGGGGTGAGGTCGGGGCCGGCCCGCCCGGTGGTGGAGAGGCGTCGCGATGACTGATCTGGAGCGCATCTTCGCCGGGCGCGGTCTCACGCGTCGAGACTTCCTCAAGGGCTGCGGCACCCTAGCCGCCATCATGGGTCTGGGGCAGGCGGCCGTGCCTCAGATCGCGCAGGCGCTGGAACAGGCGGCGCAGCGGCCCCCAGTGGTCTGGCTAGACTTCCAGGAGTGCCTGGGCTGCACAGAGTCGTTGTCGAAGTCGCGGTATCCGGATTTCTCCACCATCGTCTTGGACATGATCAGCCTCGAGTACTCCGAGGCCCTCATGGCCGGGTCCGGCATCCAAGCGGAGAAGGCCTACAAGGACTCCATGGAGGGGCAGAAAGGCACGTATGTGTTGGTGGTCGAGGGCTCGGTGGCCACCAAGATCCCCAACGCCATGTGCGTGGGCGGTCGACAGTCGGTCGATATCGCCCGGGAGTCACTGGCGAACGCCGCGCTGGTCATCGCTGTTGGCAACTGCGCCGCTTTTGGCAACGTGCAGGCGGCCTATCCCAATCCGACCGGCGCCATGGGCATGCTGGCCTTCATGCAGCAAGAGGGCATGGATATCGGCACATTGGTCCAGCTTCCTACCTGTCCGGTGAACCCCGTGCACGTCACGAGCGTGATCACGTATTTCCTCACGTACAAGAAGCTTCCCGAGGTCGACCAGTGGCGTCGACCTCTCATCCACTTCGGGCGCAAGGTGCACGACGAGTGCCCGCGGCGGGCGCACTTCGACGAGGGACGCTTCGTCGAAGTCTTGGGTAGTCCCGAAGAAGACGAGCGCCTCTGCCTGTACAAGATGGGTTGCCGGGGACCGCACACCTACGCGGATTGCGCGACGGTGCTGTGGAACAATCGCAGCAACTGGTGTATCGGTTCGGGCCAGTGCATCGGCTGTTCCGAGGAGAATTTCTGGGATGATTTCCAGGACTTCTATGCGCCCATGCCTGGGGTGTCGGTGCCCGGTC
>CAZDGO010000361.1:0-2835 GCA_964504825.1 uncultured Gaiellales bacterium | reverse complement strand
GGACGGAGGAGACCGTTCGCCGGCTGGCTCACCTGTGAGGCTGAGGATTGACCGGGAGGCCGGAGAGGCCCTGGGCCGTCTTCAAGAAGACCTGTTGGCCGAGGGGCTTAAGGACACCCCGCAGAACATCGCCTCAGCGGTTCTCTTCTTCATCACCCCGCAGCAGGCCGTTGGAATGACGATGGCCTTCAATCGCCATCGGGCTCGGCAGGGGGAGGAGTGAGACCCCACAAGATAGATCTCCCCCGGTCGTTTAAGAGCTTGGAGGGGTCGGCGCTCCATGTCGAAGCATGGATGCTCGGTGAGTGCAGAATCATCATCGCCCGAGAGGATCTTGCCGACGCGCGCAGAGCCGACCGCGACTTCCGCTGGCATCTGTCGATCGCCCATCACAGCCGGCTACCGACGTGGGAGGAGGTAGGCGAGGCCCGGAAGCTCCTACCGGAGGACGTGCATTTCGCGATGCCCTTCCCCCATCGGGCCTACTGGCTCAACCTCCACGAGTTCTGCTTCCACCTGTTTGAGGTCAAGGATGAGAACCTCAGCGACCAGTGGGAATACGACGCGATCGAGGCACGAAAACGCGGAGGGAGCGAGAACTGGGTTGACGCGCCGCCGGGAGAAAGCTAGGCTGACGCGAATGTCCGGCAGCGTTCAGCAGACCGAGCGACTTCAGAAGGCCGCCAACGGTGTCCTCGGCCGCCGGAAATTCGACTGGCGGAAGGTCGAAGTAAACGGCGATCTCAGTAGAAGAACGCTCGATGCCATCAACATGGCCGCTTGGCTGATGGGCTTCAGCGAGGGGCAGCTCCGGAAGATCCACAGAGGGAACGTCACGCCCCACGTCTTCCAGACTATGACTCGCCAGAAAGAGCGGCCCCCGGCGATGAAGAAGAGGGACCGGGAGCGCCGCGATGCCCTCCCGCTCGGCGAGCTCGCGAAGCGGGCCCTTGGCGGGATCGGTGGTAAACACCAGGTGGCGCACCGCCGCGTCGGAGCCGAGCGCCTGGTCCAGCCAGGCCCGCACCACCAGGTACTGGGCCAGCGTCTCCGAGGTGCCCCCCGACTTGCTGATCACGTTCACCAGGACCCGGCGCGGATCGATCCGCCGCAATGCGGCCGCGATGGAGGTTGGATCGACGTTCTCGAGCACAGTGACCCGGGGAAAAAACTCGCGGGCCTCGTCATCCAGCTCGTTCCAGGCCGGGGGCCGGAGGGCGTTGACCAGCGCCTTGGTGCCCAGCGCGGAGCCGCCGATTCCCAGGACCAGGACGTGGTCGTAGGCCTGGCCCACGCCTTCGGCAAAACGCCGGATCCCGGCGACGGTCTCGTTCTGCTCTCCCAGGTCGTAGAAGCCGTATTCGCCATCGCGGCGGCGGGCCCGGACCTCGGCCAGCACGTTGGGAAAGCGCTGGACCAGGTCGGCCAGGCGGGCCCGGGGGAGTCCGTGGGCACCGTCGAGCTTGTCCGCGAAGACGCGGCCGTAGTGGAGCTTCATGGGATGACCTCCACGGTCTGCCCGTCGAAGCCGGGCTCGATTCCCTCGGGCAGCCGCGCGAGGAGCTCGGCGTGGCTGGTCTCGTGGGTCAGATGGGTAAGAATGGTCCGGCGGGCCCCGATGGCCCGGGCTGTCTCGATCGCTTCAGGAATACTGAGGTGGGTCGGGTGCGGGCGCCACCAGAGGGCATTGAGCACCAGCACGGTCACGCCGGAGAGCTGCCGGCGGGCGTCCTCCGGCACCGACTTCACATCGGTAAGATAGGCCACTGGTCCCACCCGGAAGCCGAGCACCCGGGAGTGGCCATGCTGAAACTCCAGGGGGAGCACCGGGAGGCCGCCGATGGTGGTGAGGCGGCCCGGCTCGAGTACCTCGAGCGCCAGCCGCGGCTTCGAGGTGCCCTCGTAGGGCATCACACTCCCGTCGAAGATGTAGCGATAGGAGGTTCGGAGAAACTCCACGGTGTCGCGGGCGCCGTAGCAGACCAGCGGGGCCTGCTGCCGGAGCGAAAACATCCGCAGGTCGTCGATGCCGGCCACATGATCGGCGTGGGCGTGGGTAAAGAGCACCCCGTCCACCCGCCGGGTGCCCGCCGCGAGGAGCTGGAGCCGGAGCTCGGGCGGCGTGTCCACCAACAGGGTGCTGCCCTCCGATTCGATGAGTGCTGCGGTCCGGGATCGCCGGTCTCTGGGATCGGTCGAGTGGCACACGGCGCAGTCACAGCCGATCTGCGGCACGCCGAACGAGGTGCCGGTGCCGAGCAGCGTGAGCCGCATCCTCTAGACGTTCTCGATCTTGAGCAGATTGGTGGTGCCGGCGACGTCGAACGGCACGCCCGCGGTGACCACCACCCGCTCGCCCGGCGCGGCGAGGCCCATCTTGCGAATGATGGTCTGGGCCACCGGAAAGGTCTTGTCGTAGTCGGGATAGTGATCGATCAGGGCGGGAATCACGCCCCACACCAGCGAAAGCTGCCGGAACGTCTCCGGCTCCGGGGTGACCGCCAGGATCGGCACGTTGGGGCGGTAGGAGGCGACGGTACGGGCCGTGAAGCCGGTCGAGGTCAGGCACACGATGAGGGGGACCTGGAGCAGCTCCGCCGCGGCGCACACCGCCAGCGCGATCGCGTCTTCGGGGCGCGCGGTCACGTGGGGCCGCCGCATCTGGATCATCGAGGCTTCCCACGCCTGCTGGTGCTCTCCTTCCCGCCGCTGGCTCTCGACTTCCCGCGCGATCCGGTCCATGGCCAGTACCGCATCCATGGGATACGCCCCCACCGCGGTCTCGGCCGAGAGCATGAGCGCGTCGGTCCCGTCGAGAATCGCATTGGCCACGTC
>CAZDGO010000360.1:0-2839 GCA_964504825.1 uncultured Gaiellales bacterium | reverse complement strand
CTGGGGTTTCGCTTCCGCGAACGAGTTGACCGCGGAGCAGGCCACCCGCACGGCGACGCGGGCCGTCGCCGTGGCCCGGGCGTCGGCGGTGGTGGGCGGCCAGAAGGTCCGCCTCGCTCCGCAGCGGACGTTCGTGACCGAAGTAATGGGTCCCTGCGCCGAGGACCCATTCTCGCTCAGTTCCGAAACCAAGATCGAGCACCTCCTGGCCGCGACCGAGGCCCTGCACTATCCGGGGGTCTCATTCACGATGGGGTCCCTGGCCGCTATGCGCGAAGAGAAGGTGTTCGCGTCCACCGAGGGAGCCCTGATCAGCCAAGCGCGCACCGAGGCCGGCGGGGGCATCGCCGCGGTGGCGGTGGTGGCCGGCGACGTGCAGACGCGTTCGTATCCCTCGGCCGGCCTGGGCAGCTGGACCCAGGGCGGTTTCGAGAATGTCCGGGCCCTCGACCTGGCCGGCCACGCGCCTCGTCTCGGTGAGGAGGCGGTGGCCCTGCTTTCGGCGCCGGTGTGTCCTTCGGGTGACACCACCCTCATTCTTGACGCCGATCAGATGGCGATACAAGTGCATGAGTCGGTGGGACACCCCACGGAGCTCGACCGCATCCTCGGCAGCGAGGCCAGCTACGCGGGCACCAGCTTCCTAGCTCCGGCCGACCGGGACCATCTCCGCTACGGTTCCGACCTCGTGACCATAGTGGCCGACGCCACCTATCCCGGAGGGCTCGGCACCGCTGCCTTCGACGACGAGGGTGTGCCGGCCAAGCGGGTCCCGCTCGTCGAACGCGGCAGGCTGACCGGCTTCCTCACGTCCCGAGAGACGAGCCCACTTCTCGAGCAGGAGTCCGGCGGGGCCATGCGCGCGTCCGGATGGAACCGCATCCCCCTCATCCGCATGACGAACATCAACCTGGAGCCGGGGGAGGGCACGCTCGACGACCTCATCGGCGACACCGCCGACGGCATCCTGATGAGCACCAACAAGAGCTGGAGCATCGACGACCGGCGCCTGAACTTCCACTTCGCTACCGAGATCGGGTGGGAGATCAAGAAGGGGGCGTTGGGGAGAATGCTGCGCGAGTGCGCCTATACGGGCGTGACCCCGCGGTTCTGGCGCAGCTGCGACGCGGTCTGCGGCGACGTCGAGTGGCGATTGTTCGGCACCACGAACTGCGGCAAGGGCGAACCCGGCCAGACCATCCACGTCAGCCATGGTGTGGCTCCGGCCCGTTTCCGCGGCGTCTCGGTGGGACAAAGCCGATGAGCGGCCCGCAGGCTCGGGTGCGTTGCTGATGAGCGGCCACACACTGGTGCTCGGTCGGGAGCGCGCCCTGGAGTTGGCCGCCGAAGCCATCCGTTCCGCCAAAGCAGCGGGAGCCGACGAAGCCGAAGTCGTGCTCATGACCGAAGACTCGGGGCTGACCCGCTATGCCGCCAACCAGATTCATCAGCACGTGGCCGAACGGAACATCGAGGTGCGCGTGCGCGCGGCAGTAGGATCGCGGGTGGCCGTAGCCGCCGGCAATCAACCTACTGCCGACGCCTTGCGACAGCTTGGGGAGCGCGCCGCCGCGATGGCGGCCCGCTCGCCCGAGGACCCATACTTCTTCGGGCTACCCGAACTCTCGGCCACCCCATACGTAGACCAGACCACGTACTACGCCTCCACTGCCGAGCTCGAGCCGGCCGACCGTGCGGCCACCGTACTGGGGATCGTGGACCTGCTCCGCGGGGCCGGCGCCGAAGGGTTCGGGGCGGTCACCAGCGCGGTGAGCGAGCTGACAGTGGTCAACAGCCACGGCCTGCACGCCTACCAGGCCTTCACCGATGCCTGGGTCTCGGTGGTCGCCCAGCGCGAGCGTGTGACGCCGCGGGGGGCGGTAGCACTTCAGGCTCTCACCACGGCCGATCGCTGGGGCGGAGCCCCCAAGCTGCGGCCACCCGCGGTCCGTCCGGCGAGCGGCTTCGCCACCAGCTGCCACCGCGACTGGACCGAGGTGGACGCCGAAGCCGCCACGCTGCGCTCCTTGGCAAAAGCATCCCTGGAACCGCCGCGGCATCTCCCTCCGGGCAGGTATACCGTGGTACTCGAAGAGGAAGCGGTCGCCGAGATCATGGGGTTCCTGGCCTATAGTGCCCTCAACGGCCTGGAGTACGTGGAGGGCAAGAGCCCCTTTGCGGGACGCCTCGGCGAGCGCGCTTACCCGAGCTGGATCACCCTGCGCGACGACCCCACCGACGCCCGGGGCGCCAACGTGTCGGTGGACTTCGAGGGCATTCACAAGGCGCCCCTCACGCTGATCCGCGAAGGCGTCCTCGAGCAGGTGGCCTGGGACCGGGCCACGGCCCGCCGAGCCGGCGTTAAGACCACCGGCCACGCGCTCCCCGCCCCAAACCCCCACGGCCCGATGCCGCTCAATCTGGTGCTGTCCCCGGGCACACGCACCAAAAGTGAGTTGGTGGCCCAGGTGGAGCGGGGCCTGCTGATCACCCGCTTCCACTACGTCAACGAGGTCGATCCGGCCAAGACCCTCCTCACGGGCATGACCCGCGACGGCACCTTCCTCATCGAGGATGGGCATGTGACCGCTCCGGTGCAGGATCTGCGCTGGGTGCAGTCCATCGACCGGGTCCTGAAGCATACCCGGGCGGTGGGCGACACTCTGCGGCTGATCTCCACCGGTCCCGGTTACGGCATCCGCTTCCTCACCGGCAGCCTTGTGCCCGCGCTGCTGGTCGACGACTTCGAGATCACGGGGTCGGCGGAGGGCTGAGCAGCGCCCGGTGCAGCACCTCCACCGGATGCACCACCGGGCGCCCGGCGCCGTTTTCGATCTGC
>CAZDGO010000359.1:0-2851 GCA_964504825.1 uncultured Gaiellales bacterium | reverse complement strand
GCTCAACGGCGGCCGCGTCGCGGGTTTGGAGCTCGAGGACGGCTCGGCCTATCGTTGCCGGGCCCTCGTGATTACGACAGGGACCTTTCTGAATGGCCTGGTGCACGTCGGGAGGGAACAGCGACCCGCAGGCAGGGCGGACGAGCCGCCGTCGCGCGACCTCGCCGAATCGATCAAGGACCTGGGCGTTCGTTGGGGACGGCTCAAGACCGGAACACCCCCGCGGCTCGCCCGTGCGTCGATTGACTTCGACGCCGGCGTGAAATCAGGCTTGTTCCACGTGGAACAGGGCGATTCGGAGCCTATACCGTTCTCGTTCACGGCCACGATAGCGCCTGTCAATAAGGCGGTCTGCCACCTCCTCCACACCACGAATCGAGTTCACGAGCTCGTCAGGTCTAACATCTCGGCCTCGCCGCTCTACAACGGCCAGATCGCCGGAATTGGACCTCGCTACTGTCCATCCCTCGAGGACAAGGTCATGCGCTTTCCCGATCGGGAGCGCCATCAGCTGTTCCTCGAGCCAGAGGGGCTGGACGTGGAGGAAATCTACGTTAACGGCTTCTCGATGAGTCTTCCGGCGGAAACCCAGCACCAGCTGATCCAGGCGCTGCCAGGTCTTGAGTCGGCCAGGATGTTGAGGCCCGGCTACGCGGTCGAATATGACTTCGTGCAGCCCACGGAGCTGAGGTCGTCGCTCGAAACGCACCGGGTTCCCGGCCTGTTCTTCGCTGGGCAGATCAACGGCACATCAGGCTACGAAGAAGCCGCGGGCCAGGGCCTTCTTGCTGGGATCAACGCCTCCCAGTCCGTGAGAGGCCTGGCGCCTCTCGTGCTCGGGAGGGATCAGGCGTATCTCGGCATCATGGTCGACGACCTGGTGACCAAGGGATGTCTCGAACCCTACCGCATGTTCACGTCGCGAGCTGAATACCGCCTCTTGCTCAGGACCGACAACGCCGACCTCAGACTGACCCCAAAAGGCCGTGAAATCGGGTTGGTGGACGATGGGAGGTGGGAGAGGTTTGAGGGGCGGCGGAGCCGGTATGAGGGGAATGTCCAGCGTCTGAACCGCAGCTGGATCAAAGTGGCCGGCGGTGCTCGCGTCCCGGCGTCTCAGGCACTCCGGCGGCCCGAACTGAGGCTTCAGGACCTGATGACCGCCGGCGGTGTCTCGATGGAAACGACCCCGCAGGATCAGCTCCTCGACGTGTCCTCCGTCGAGACCACCGTGAAATACGAGGGCTACCTGGTGCGGCAGGAACAGGCCGTCTCCAGGGCCCAGCACGCCGAGCGTCGGCGCATTCCGGAGGCATTTCCCTTCGAGCGGGTCCCGGGTCTTTCGAGGGAGATGGTGCAGCGGTTCTCTGAAGCCAAGCCAGAGACCCTCGGTCAGGCCCAGCGAATCCCCGGTGTGACCCCCGCGGCGGTAGCCGTGGTCGGCGCCTACCTGAATCGGTTCTAGTGAACGGTCCTTAACTTCTGACCTCTAACTTTTCACTTCCTTAGATACTATTCCGGCGTGTCGAACCGGGAGTTCCGTGAACGTTTGAAGCGCCGCGCCAAGGCAGCCGGCATCTCCCTGGAAGGACCCCTTGCCGAGGGCCTTGAAACCTACTATCAGCTGCTGACCAAGTGGAACGCGAAGATCAACCTGACCGCGTTCCGCCTGACCCCGGCGGGTGAGGACGAGGCCATCGACCGGCTGTTGATTGAGCCAGTTGTGGCCGCGCGCTACGTTCCGGAGAGTGCGCGGACGCTTCTTGACGCCGGCTCGGGCGGCGGTTCGCCAGCCATTCCGCTCACACTCGCAAGCCCCCACATCCACGTACGCATGGTTGAAGTGAAGACCCGCAAGGCGGTCTTCCTCCGCGAGGCCGTTCGCACGCTGGGGTTGCGCAACGCGGAGGTTGAAACAGCGCGATTCGAGGAGCTCCTTCCGCGGCCTGAACTTCACGAAGCGCTCGACCTCGTTTCAATTCGAGCCGTCCGCATCGAGACCAGAACGCTGCTAACGCTGCAAGCGTTTCTGAAAGCCGGCGGGAAGATCTTCCTGTTTCGCGGCGCAGGTTCGAGCGTGGTTGAAACAGAACCGCCGCCGCCCCTCTCCTGGATGGCGAGCTATCCGCTGGTCGAATCGCTTCACAGCAAGCTCGTCGTACTCAGCAAGACTCGAGTCTGACGCCGGGATCCGGGGTCCGGGACCCGGGATCCGCGCACAAGGGATTTTTTCGACCGGGCCCCGGATCCCGGAACCCGGGTCCCGGCCGTGTTAATCTCTACTTCCGGCAACTCCTACAAGTTGTTTAGGTCAATCACCAGTAAATGGCAAAAATCATCGCCGTTACCAACCAAAAGGGCGGCGTCGGCAAAACCACCACCGCCATCAACCTGGCCGCGGCCCTGGCCATCGCCGGACGCTCCGTGCTGCTCGTCGACTGCGATCCGCAGGGCAACGCGACCAGCGGCATCGGCCGCAAGGGCGAACGCGCCGAGGGCGGCACGATTTACGAGGCGCTCACGGCCGCAGATGACGCAGAGGCCGCAGATAACGCAGGCGGCGCGGCTGCGGCGTCCGCGCGCTACATCATGTCGACAGTGGTCGATGGGCTCTCGCTGATTCCCGCCACGCGCGACCTCTCGGGCGCCGAGATTGAATTGATCACCGTTCCCGATCGCGAACGCCGGCTGCAGAAGCTGCTCAATCCACTCCGCGATCGATTCGACTTCATCATCATCGACTCGCCGCCGTCGCTCGGTTTGCTCACGCTCAACGCGCTCGTCGCCGCCGACCGCGTGCTGATTCCGCTCCACTGCGAATACTTCGCGCTCGAGGGCCTGGCCGATCTCG
>CAZDGO010000358.1:0-2858 GCA_964504825.1 uncultured Gaiellales bacterium | reverse complement strand
GACGCCGGTTCCGGTTTCGATCTGAGCCCTGCCTGTGACCTTCGCGATGGACCACTCCAAGCCGTCGGCGTTCGTGGAGGCGAACCAGGAGAGCGCGGCTCCGCACACCACGGCCGCGATCGCGAGACCGATGAGGACCGGCTTGAGCCTCACTCCGGCGAGCGAGCGGCCGGTCGCTACACGTTCGAGGATCTCAGGGCGGGCCCGCTGGACGAAGAGCACCACTGCCGCTGTCACGAGGCCTTCGACCACGCCGATAGCCAGATGGATGGGCTGCATCACTAGAACGAAGGTGCGGAAGGGGATGTTGGTGATGCCGGATGCGGTCGTCTCGATCACCACACCGAGAGCTCCTAGCTGGAGGCCGACGATCGCCGCGACGAGACCGCCGGCGAAGATGCGTCCACGCGTGGGGGAATTGCCGACGATATTCTTGTAGATCAGCGGGTACGCGATGAAAGCCGGGAAGAAACCGAGATTGAAGATGTTGCAGCCGAGCGCGAGCAAGCCGCCATCGGCGAAGAAGAGGGCCTGCACCATGAGCACCGAAGCCATCGCCAGGAAGGCGGCGTACGGCCCGAGCAAGACCGTCAGGATCAACCCTCCGCCCAGGTGCCCGCTCGAACCGGTGCCCGGGATGCTGAAGTTCAACATCTGAGCCGCGAAGATGAACGCGCCCAGCACGCCCATGAGCGGGATCTTGCTCTGGTCGAGATCGTCACGGACCTTCTTGGCGCAGTAGGCGGTGGCTGCTCCTGTCGCCATCCACATCGCCCCCCCGACGGCCGGCGATATCAGTGCGTCTGCCATGTGCACGGGGCGATCTCCTCGATTGGTGGGCCATGGCCCACCGTCGCCTTGTCGTATTACGAATGCATCATTCGTGATATCCTGGCCGAACCATAGCGCAGCCAGGCAGGACTGTCAACGCCACGAGCCGTCACGGAGCGCATCCATGCCAGAGATAGTCCGCTTCAGCATCTCCACCGACGCGAGGCTCTTGAGCCGTTTCGACGCCCTCAGCGCGGACAAGGGCTACGTCAACCGCTCCGAGGCTATGCGCGACCTGATGCGGAACGCTCTGGTCGAGGAGCAGTGGAATCAGGAGGAGGCCGAGGCCGTCGGGACGGTCACCCTCGTGTATGACCATCACTTCAGCGATCTCGCCGACAAGCTCACCGAGCGCCAGCACTCCCACCACGAATCGATCGTGTCGACCCTGCACATCCACCTCGATGCGCACAACTGC
Source organism: uncultured Gaiellales bacterium (assembly GCA_964504825.1). Lineage (GTDB taxonomy): Bacteria > Actinomycetota > Thermoleophilia > RBG-16-64-13 > RBG-16-64-13 > JAJZQZ01. The sequence goes on along the minus strand of CAZDGO010000358.1, from coordinate 1,609 downwards.
CTCGAAGTCGTGGTCCTGCGAGGCGTGGTGCGCGAGATCAGGCATCTCGCCGACGAGCTCATCGGCACCAAGGGGGTCAAACACGGCAAGTTCGTCGCGACCACCACCGGCGACGGCATCGTCTGAAGGGTCACTCTGTGTCCAAGATCGAGTCAGGGCTTTATCAACTCGGGCGGCTTGATCGGCTGGCCGCCCAAGACACGCCGGTCCACCGGCTCGACCCGCGCGCGAAAGTCGTGACCACACTGGCGTTCTTGGTGTGTGTTGTGTCGTTCCGGAAGTACGAGGTGCTGCCCATGCTGCCCTTCGCCATCTTCCCGATCGCGCTGGCGAGTGAAGGGAATCTGCCCCTTGGGTATCTCGCGCGGAAGTTGGCCGTGGTGGCTCCATTCGCCATAGTGGTGGGCGTGTTCAACCCCCTCCTCGACCGCGCTGTCATGGTACAGATCGGCAGTTTCGGCCTTTCGGGAGGCTGGGTTTCGTTCGCCTCCATACTCGTGCGCTTCGCGCTCACGACGTCGGCGGCGCTCGTTCTCATTGCCACGACAAGCTTCAATGGCGTGTGCATGGCGTTGGAGCGCCTAGGGGCGCCGGATGTGTTCGCCACCCAGCTTCTTTTCCTTTACCGTTACATCTTCGTGCTCGGGGAGGAAGCCATGAGTATGACGCGCGCCCGGGCGCTCCGCTCGTTCGGCAGGAACGGCATGGGCATGCGCGTCTATGCCCTCATGATGGGCCATCTGCTTCTGCGAACCTACGACCGGGCGCATCGGGTCTATCTTGCCATGCTCAGTCGGGGGTTCGACGGACAGATCCGGGTGATGCGCCGTCTGCATCTGAGCGCGCGCGACGTAGCCTTCACCCTGGGGTGGTGCGCCGCGTTCGGGGTCTTCCGCATGTACAACGTGCCGCTGTTGCTCGGCCAGACCATCACTCGGGTGATCACATGAGCCATCACAGCATCGATGTGTCGGAACTGGCGTTCGCCTACCCGGACGGTCCGGCGGTTCTCGACGGGGTGTCGTTCCGCATCACGCATGGCGAATCCGTGGCTGTGGTGGGGGCGAACGGAGCCGGTAAATCGACGCTACTCATGCACCTCAACGGAGTACTCACGCCGGCGCGCGGCAGCGTTCGCATCGGCGACGTGCCGGTGACCCGGAACACCCTGCGGGACATCCGCAAGACGGTGGGCATGGTGTTCCAGGACCCAGACGACCAGCTGTTCATGCCCACCGTCCGCGAGGATGTGGCGTTCGGTCCCATGAACCTGAGTCTTCCCGCCGAGGACGTCGAGGCACGCGTCCGCGACGCCTTGACCCAGGTCGGTGCCCTGGCTCTGTCGAACCGCCCGCCCTACCGGCTGTCGGGCGGCGAGAAGCGGGCGGTGTCTATCGCGACAGTGCTGGCCATGTACCCCAGCATCCTGGTGATGGACGAACCGTCGTCCAGCCTTGATCCGCGCGCGCGGCGGCGGGTGATCGAACTGCTGCGCTCGTTCTCGCACACCAAGATCATCGCTACACACGATCTCGATCTGGCCCTCGACGTGTGCGGGCGCACGATAGTTCTGTGCGCCGGGGCGGTCATCGCCGACGGTCGCACGGTC
>CAZDGO010000357.1:0-2872 GCA_964504825.1 uncultured Gaiellales bacterium | reverse complement strand
AGTCGACGTCGGGCTTGTCCATCTGCCCCAAGAACTGGCGGGCATACGAAGAGAGGCTCTCTACGTAGCGACGCTGCCCTTCCGCGTAGATGGTGTCGAAGGCGAGGCTCGATTTCCCCGAGCCCGACAACCCGGTGATGACGATGAAACGGTCGCGCGGGAGCCTGAGGGAGATGTCCTTGAGGTTGTGCTCCCGGGCGCCGAGGATGACTATCTCGTTGGTGCCCATGAGAAGGGAATTCTAACACCGCCTGTTGACGACGAGTGGTGCGGTCCGTGGGGCGGCGTCACCTTCCGCCGGAGCAGCCGCCCCTAGTGCTGAAGTTGGAGTCCATCCGCCGCCGCAGTCGCCGGCCGGCTCTCTGTGGTCTTTCATGTATCCTGGCGCCACACGCTGCCGATTTAAGTACCCGCTAGGTGTCCCAGTTCTGGCTACTCGGATGTGCGACGTGGTCAGGGACGGCCTGAGCCTTACAGACGAAACCTGCCGAAACATACTCACCATGGGGGGACACGTGTGACACATTCTGATACGAGCCCGATTTTTCACCACTTCGCCACCGTGGCCGTCAGATACAACGACCTGCGGACCAGGGATCCTGAGCCGGTTGACCTGATGGCACGTTCCTTGGCGGGTCTGTCCGCCGTGACCGCAGCGGACGTGGGATGTGGCACGGGGCGCTACGGGGTTGAACTGATGCGCCGGCTTGGCGAGAAGCTGTTTGTCTATTTCATCGATTGCAACAAGCACATGCTTGAACAGCTTCGCGTCGACCTGGACTCACTCGCCATCCCCGGGTTTGACATTCTCGATTCTCGGGCTGAGAGCCTGCCCCTTCCCGACGGAAGCCTCGATTGCATACTCACCTTCAACGCCATCCATCATTTCGACCTGATCAGGTTCTTTCGAGAAGCAGATAGGACTCTCCGTCCCGGGGGCCTCTTGTTCATCTACACCCGATTCCGCGATCAGAACGAGCGGGGAATCTGGGGTCAGTACTTTCCCGATTTCGCAGACAAAGAGAAGAGGCTGTTCGATGAGGAGCACATGAACCGAACTATCGGCTCCACTGAGGGCCTCGTCGTGCGTGATCTCACCCACTTCAGCTTCCGGCGCGCGGCAACCCTTGATTACCTCATCCATCAGGTAAGGAATAAGCACTACTCAACCTTCTGCTTCTATGAACCGGACGAGCTGGAGCGGGCTGTAGAGGGATTCGAGGCCGGTCTGAAGGAGAGATTCGGGGCTTTCGAGGTTCTCGAGTGGGTGGACGAGAATGTGATGATCACCGTAGAGAAGGTGTAGGAGCGGGAGGGATCGTGAACGCCGCGGCACAGGAGGGATTGCGCAGGCTGATCGACGGCGCCGAGCGCCACGGGGCCGGCGGAGCAACCGGGCTTTTCGGTTTCCCGGCCCCCACGGAGGTGGCGCCGGCCTCACCACATATGACCGTATGACCGCCGCGTCCTGGCCTGTGCGGAGCCGGACACTTCGTCGGAGACCATCTTCGTGACGTCGTGGGCGGGCTCTACGTCGTGCGCACCGCCGGCCACGTCGACCGGGGCGAAGCCACGATCGTGGGAGCGAAGTACAGCGCGAAGACTCGGGGCCTCACCTGGCTTGAAGAGTCTGCCGGGGTCTGACGTTCCGGGCGCCCGGCTTCTCCCTCAATGCCGAGGAGCCGCCCAGCGGTGGCTCTTCGGATTCCTACGAGGTGGACCTAAGCAGACAGCTTTCGAACTTGCCGTACGAGGTCGAACGCCTGGTCGATAGTGTCGTTCGCTCGCGAGGTGACCCGATTCTCGGGTCTCGGGCAGCCCGCCCACAGTGGTATAGCTGTACAATAATACCATATGGGTATAAGCAGATGAAGATACTTATGATTGAAGACGACAGGAAGATCGCCGATGCAATCAGGGAGATCCTGGAGCAAGAGACATACGTGGTCGATGCCGTGTCCGGCGGAGAGGAGGGACTCGCACACGCGCTTTCCGACGGGTACGACCTCATCATTCTGGACCGCATGCTCCCCGGTAACCTGGATGGGGCCGACATCTGCCGAGAGGTTCGTGCAGCCCACCTCTCCACGCCCATTCTGATGGCGACCGCCCGCGACAGCATCGAGGACCGAGTCGAGGGGCTGAACACAGGGGCGGATGACTACTTGGTCAAACCGTTCTCGCTCGCCGAGTTCAAGGCGCGCGTGCACGCCCTCCTACGGCGGCCGCCACACCACGTCGCGGCGGTCATGCAAGTCGGCGATGTCTCGCTCAATACACTCACCAGGGAGGCAAGCAAAGGCGGGCGGACCCTCTCCCTCACCCTAACGGAGTATCGCCTTCTTGAGTACCTTATGCGCTCTGCCGGCCAGGTCCTCAGTCGCCAGCAGCTCGTCGACCGCGTCTGGGACTGCGGTGCCGACATCGTCTACAACACCGTCGACTCGCATGTCTCCTCACTGCGCCGCAAAGTCGGCTCTGACTACATCGCGACCGTGCGGGGATACGGCTACAAGATCGAGGCGCCACAATGACCCGACGAGCCGTCTTGAGACTGACTCTGTGGTACATGGCCATCCTCATGGCCTTGAGCCTGGTGATGAGCGCCGTTGTCTATGAGGTGACACGCTGGGATGTGAACCGCGAGTTGTACTACGAATCGGTAGTGCTGAACGAGGGCAACTCCTCCGCGGCTCAGCCATGGCTTTCCGCCGCACGCGGTCGAGTCAACTTGCACAAGAACCTCGTCACGCTGGCATGGCTCAACGCCGCTGTTCTTGTCGTCGGTAGTTTCGTCTGCTACCGGCTCGCTCGTCGCACGCTGCGTCCGATCGAGGTGGTTCTTGCGCAACTTCGACGGTTCACGGCTGAC
>CAZDGO010000356.1:0-2872 GCA_964504825.1 uncultured Gaiellales bacterium | reverse complement strand
GCCCGGCCTGGATGTCGCTGGCTTTCTCGCCCTGCTCTCCCCGGCCGCCGAAGCGCAACTCGAGCGGATGGCCCAGCGCGCCCACCGCCTGACCGTGCAGCACTTCGGCAAGGTCATCCTGCTCTTCACGCCGCTCTACCTGGCCAACTATTGCAGCAACGCGTGCCGCTACTGCGGCTTTGCCGCCGGCAACCGCATCCCCCGCCACCAGCTGAGCCTCGACGAGGTCGAAGCCGAAGCGCGCCTGATCCGCGCCACAGGCTTGCGCCATCTGCTCATCTTGACCGGCGACTCACGCGCTCGCAGCTCGGTGGACTACCTGCGCCAGTGCGTGGAGACGCTCGCCGGCTACTTTGATTCCATCGCGATCGAGGTGTACGCCCTGGAGGCCGGCGAGTACCGGACGCTCATCGCGGCGGGCGTCGATGGGCTCACCATCCACCAGGAGACCTACGACCGCGATCTCTACGCCGAGCTCCACCCGCGGGGGCCGAAGCGCGATTTCCGCTACCGGCTCGAAGCCCCGGACAGGGCCTGCGAGGCGGGTGTCCGGGGGGTGAACTTGGGCGCCCTCCTGGGGCTGGCCGACTGGCGCCGCGACGCGTTTCTGACCGGACTGCACGCCGACTATCTGCAGCATCGCTTCCCCGCGGTCGAGGTGGGCCTTTCACTGCCGAGGATGCGGCCCCACGAAGGCGTTTTCCAACCGGAACACGAGGTCACCGATCGGGAGTTCGTCCAGATCTTGCTCGCCACGCGGCTCTTTCTGCCCCGGGTTGGCCTGACCCTCTCCACCCGCGAGAGCGCCGAGTTCCGTGATCATCTCATCCCCCTGGGCATCACCAGGATGTCGGCCGCGTCGTGCACCGCTGTGGGGGGGCGTCTCCATCCCGACGAGGAGCCGGGGCAGTTCGAGATAGCCGATGGCCGGGATGTGCCGGGCGTGCGGCAGGCCATCGCTGCGCGCGGCTACAAGACCATATTTAAGGACTGGCACCCGGTGAGGGCCCCGGCGACTGGCGCAGTGACCGGGGGTATGCGGTGAACGACCTCTACCGGCTCATCGACGCGAACGTCAACCGGGCGAGCGAGGGCACGAGAGTGCTCGAAGACCTCGCCCGCCTGCACTTCGGGGACGCTGACCTCTGCCGAGAGCTTCGCTCCCTACGGCATGCCGTGCGCGACCTGGCGAAGGGCCTGACGAGTCTCTGCCTGGCCGCCCGCGCCGCCGAGAGCGATGTAGGGCTGGCCGTCTCCCTCGAAAGTGAGCTCGACGCCCGTCCCTCGGTCGCCGCCCTGGTGGCCGCCAACTTTAAGCGGCTGCAAGAGGCGCTGCGGGTGGTCGAGGAGGTCAGCCGGCTGGCGGGCCACCAGGCGCTCTCCACCGACTGCGAGGTGCTGCGCTTCCGCGCCTACGCGGTGGAGCGTCGCTACGTCCCCCACCTGCGACCCCAACGTGCGCGGGCCGCCCTGACTACCGACCTCTACGGCATCACCGCCGAGGAGCACTCCCGCGGGCGCAGCAACCTGCAGGTGGTCGGGGCCATGCTCGCCGCCGGCATCCGGATCGTGCAGTACCGGGAGAAGGACAAGGACACGGGCGAGCGCCACCGCGAGTGCCAGGAGATCCGGCGGATGACCCGCGACGCGGGCGCCACCTTCATCGTCAACGACCACCCCGATCTGGCCCTCATGGTCGAGGCCGACGGCGTGCACCTTGGCCAGAAGGACTACCCCCTCGAGGCCGTGCGCGCCTTGGCGGGGGAGAAGATGCTCATCGGGATCTCGACCCACTCCCCTGAGCAGGCCACGGACGCTATCCGTCGGGGAGCCGACTACGTGGGCGTGGGTCCCATCTACCGCACCTTCACCAAGAAGAACGTGTGCGACCCAGTGGGGCTCGAGTACCTCGACTACGCCGTGGCCAACTTCAGCCTGCCTTTCGTCGTCCTCGGCGGGGTCAAGGTGCACAACGTGGCCGAGGTCTGTCGCCGGGGAGCCCGCTGCGTCGCCCTCGTCACGGAGATCGTGGGCGCACCCGATATCGAGACCAAGGTCAAGGAGATTCGCGCGGCCATAGAACAAGGCAAGGGGCGTGCAGCATGAACCACCGAAGCCAGATGCAGGCGGCGAAACGGGGCGAGCTGACTCCCGAGATGGCCGCCGTGGCCCGGGTCGAAGGCCTGGCGGAGGAGTTCGTCCGGGAGGGGGTGGCCGAGGGCAGAATCGTCATCCCCGCGAACCGGTTGCACACCATGCTCGCGCCGGCGGGCATCGGCTCGGGGCTCCGCACGAAGATCAACGTGAACCTGGGCATCTCCCGGGACTCCTCGGATCTCCAAGGCGAGATGCAGAAGGTGAGCAGCGCCGTGGCGCTGGGGGCCGACGCCATCATGGATCTCTCCTGCGAGGGCGACACGCGTGCTTTTCGCCGCCGGCTGGTCGAGTCGGTGCCGGTCATGATCGGCACCGTCCCGGCCTACGACGTCCTCGGGCGCGAGGAGCGTGAGCTTGAGGACGTCACCGCCGAGGACTGGCTACGGGCGGCCGAAGATCACGCCGGCGACGGCGTCGACTTCATGACCATCCACGCCGGCCTGAACCGAGAGTTGGCGCGGCGGTTGCGGCACGCCGGCCGCCTCATGAACATCGTGTCCCGGGGAGGCTCCCTGGTTTTCGCGTGGATGGAGCTCACCGGCGAGGAGAATCCCTACTACGCCCACTTCGATCGGGTGCTCGACATCTGCGCCGAGTACGACGTGACCATCAGCCTGGGCGACGCCGGCCGGCCGGGGTGCACCCGTGACGCCACCGACGGCGTGCAGGTGGCTGAGCTCGTGACGCTGGGCGACCTCACCCGGCGCGCCTGGGC
>CAZDGO010000355.1:0-2891 GCA_964504825.1 uncultured Gaiellales bacterium | reverse complement strand
TGCTGGGGACCGAACTGCGAGCGCCGGCTCGCCTGGCGGCGTTTGCCAATGGCGCGGCCATCCATGCCGATGACTACGACGACACCCAGCTGGCCGTCTCCACCGACCGGGTCTATGGGCTCCTCACTCACCCCACCGCGCCGGTTCTGCCGGCGGTCCTTGCCCTGGCGGAGCGGGACAGATCCACCGGCCGCGATCTGCTGATCGCCTACCTGGTCGGTGTCGAGGTAGCGACCAAGGTAGCCGAGGCGATCAGTCCTCGGCATTACGAAGAGGGGTTCCATTCGACCGGCACCATGGGTGCCATCGGGTCGGCTGCCGCGGCTGCACGGCTGCTTGGGCTCGACCAGGAGGAAACCGCGATGTGCCTGGCCATTGGTGCATCCCAGGCCGGTGGACTCCGAGAGAACTTCGGCACCATGACGAAGCCATTCCATGCGGGTCGGGCAGCTGAATCGGGCGTCGTGGCCGCCGACCTGGCCGGACGAGGTTTCACCGCCGCCACGAACATCCTCGAGGCTCGTCGGGGATTCTTCAGGGCGACCGGCGGGGGATACACGCCCGAACTGATCGACGGCCAGCTGGGCGATCCATGGACCTTCGCCTCGCCGGGAGTCTCGATCAAGCCACACCCCTCCGGATCGCTGACCCATCCCGCCATGGGAGCCATGTCGGAACTCATCGCCGAGCACGACCTGCGTCCGGAGCAGGTCGAGTCCGTCCGGGTTGGAACAAATCGGCACATGCCAAACGCGCTGCTCCACCACCGGCCACAGGACGAGCTGCAGGCCAAGTTCAGCATGGAGTTCTGCATGGCGATTCTGCTTCTGGAGCGCCGGGCCGGCCTGGCCGAGTTCACCACTGAAGTGGTGCAGCGCCCCGACGTCCAAGAGCTGATGGAGCGAGTGACCTTCGAGGTCGATGCCGTCGCAGAGGCGGCCGGCTCGCACACGATGACCAGCCTCATTGACGTGCGCCTGCGCGATGGGCGCCTGCTCTCAACCCGGGCGGCGTTCGGCAAGGGTTCTCCACAGAAGCCGATGACCGATGAGGAGCTGATGGCGAAGTTCCTGGAGTGCGCCGCCTGGGGAGGCCTGAATCCGGACCGTGCTCATGAAATCGGCCGGCGCCTGCTCCAGCTGGAAGCCGAGCCGGATGTGAGGCCGCTGGTGGCCGATCTGGCTCGTGCCCTGGAAGGGCAGCCGGCATGAGCGGGCAGCTGGCAGTGCGCAACGCTCGCATCGTCATCCCTGAGATCGGCGTCGTCGAGGGTGGCCTGCTGATCCGTGATGGGAGGGTGGCTGAGATCCGCCAGGTCGGGGTGGTGGACGGCGACGATGTGATCGATGCACAAGGCCATTACGTGTTGCCCGGCTTGATCGATCCGCACGTTCACTCCGGGCTGCTGCCTCCGCTCGCCGAACGGCTGCGAGCCGAATCGGCCTTCGCCGTCAGTGGCGGCGTTACAACGATCATTCGCTACTTCCGTCGACCGGAATCGTATCTCGGCACCCTGCCCGCTCAAGTGGAACTGGGCGTGCGCGAGATGTACCAGGACTTCTCCCATCACCTCACCCTGTTCAACCGAGAGCAGGTGGCGGAGATGGGCGAGTACGTTCGGGCCTTCGGAATCACCTCCTTCAAGCTCTACATGAACCTGAAAGGCCCCTTCGGCAAGGGCTTCCTCATGGATCTGCCTGCGGACCAGGGCGATGAGCTGTCCACGGCGGATGTCGACTTCGATGACGGCCATCTCTACGACGTCTTCCGCACCGCCGCGCGCCTGCCGAGCAGAGTCCGGATCAGCGTGCACTGCGAGGACGCCGAGATCGTCATGCGCGAGACGGAGGCGGTGCGAGCGTCGGGTATGGACGGCTTGCCGGCCTGGCATGCGGCACGACCCGATCAGTCGGAGGCCATCGCACTCCAGACGGTGGGTTATCTATCGCGCCAGTTCAACGTCCCGGTCTACTTCCCCCATATCGGCTCGCGGCGAGCGATCGAAGCCCTGGTCGACCTTCGCGCCAAGGGCACTGACTACCAGGCGGAGACGGGGCCGCAATACGTGGCGCTGACGGTCGAGAGCGAATGCGGGTCGCTCGCGAAGGTGATGCCTCCGGTCCGAACCGCGGACGATGTGGCCCAGGTGTGGTGGGCCATCTCACAGCGGCTTCTGACCTCGTTCGGGTCGGACCATATCGCCTACACGCTTGCCGAGAAGCGCGGGGAGTCTATCTGGACCACGCGTCCGGCCTTCGGAGGCACCGGCATGATCCTCCCGGTTTTCCTGAGCGAGGGTGTGGCCACGGGGCGGATGACGATCCGGCAGGTCGCCGAGATGGGCAGCCTGAATCCCGCCCGCGCGTTCGGCCTGTACCCGCGCAAGGGAACGCTGCTGCCTGGCGCCGACGCCGACTTCGTAATCGTGGACCCGGACCGCGAGTGGACCGTCCGGGCTGGAGAGCTTCTCAGCGCGTCCGACTTCAGCGTGTACGAAGGAAAGCGGCTACGAGGTGCCGTCACCCACACGGCCGTGCGCGGAGAGGTGGTGTATCGAGACGGTCGGTTGGTCGGCAAGCCCGGCCACGGGCGCTTCTACCGGCGCCATCCGGAGATCGAGGCGGTGACGGAGGTTGCGAGCTAAGGAAGATGACGGGTTTCTAGGAAGTCGGCAGCAGCTTGGAGGAGTAGGTATGACCTGGCAAGTTCGTCTTACAGCAGCGGTGGCCATGTTCTCGCTGCTTGCAGCGTGTGGGACCGGGGCGACGCAGTCGCCGGCGGCCTCAGAACCAGCGGAGTCGGCGGCGCCGACCACCTTGGAGCCAATTGCCTTCCGCCAGGGCTTCATCCCTGGTCTCAACCATCTGCCCGAGGTGATCGCCGAACAGCAC
>CAZDGO010000354.1:0-2893 GCA_964504825.1 uncultured Gaiellales bacterium | reverse complement strand
CGATGAGCGCCAGTCCGCGGCCGGATCTGCAAACGGAAAACCCAGCGAGGTACGGGGATTCGTCGCGCCGTAAAACCCCAGGTAGATGGCCGTCTCCCGTTTCTGGGCTCCGCCCCCACAAAACCCAGAGTGCGCTGCAAAGCGCAGGTCAGAGCTGCCGAAAACATCTCTGCAAACCATTTGCAAACGCGCGGGCCGAGAAGGCGGACGTGGAAGAGGCGTCTGAAGGACGTCGCTGACGGTGGGCGACACCCCCGCAGCCCCAGCGAGACCGAAGAGTGGCCCATATAATCCGTTCCCGCGCCGATGAGCGCGGAGGCGATGGGGCTCGCCTGAACCGCCGGCACGGCTGATGGCTCCTACGTGAGCGAGGAGGTGTCATCGTGCGGACCCTGTTGATCGGTGGGGCGGGAGCGCTGGGAGCGATGGCCCGCTACGGCCTCGAAGGGATCGTCAGCACTCGCTGGCCGGGACTGTTCCCACTGGGGACGTTCGTTGTGAACGTGACCGGCTGCTTTGTGCTCGGATTCGTCTTCACGCTGACGACCGAGCGCTTCATGGTCGATCCGACTATCCGCTCTGCCGTCACGATCGGGTTCCTCGGTGCCTACACAACGTTCTCCACGTTCTCGCTTGAGACGCTGCGGCTCATCGAGGACGGCGCCTATCTCGTCGCTGCGGGCAACGCCCTGGGGAGCCTCGCTGCCGGTCTTGCCGCCGTATACGTTGGCATCGTGCTCGGAAGGATGGTGTGAGGTGAAGATCGAGGGCGAAGGGAAGCTGCTGAGGATTTTCGTGGGGGAGTCGGATACGTGGCACGGCAAGCCCCTGTACCAGGCGATCGTGGAACGAGTACGGGAAGAGGGCCTCGCTGGGGCGACGGTTCTCCGGGGCATCGAGGGATTCGGGGCGGACTCCCACCTGCATACCGCCAGGATCCTCCGCCTGTCGGAGGATCTCCCCGTGCTCATCGAGATCGTCGACACCGACGAGCGCATCCGGGCGATCATCCCCATCCTCGACGAGATGGTCGGCGAGGGGATGGTCACCCTGGAGAGGGTGGAGATCATCGTGTACCGCGGAAGCAAGAAGGACGCTGGATGAGGAGTCGGGCTGATTCGGACGAGGGCTCCGGCGGTGAGCTTGGTCGCGGGACTGAGCCCAGCCGAATGAGGTGCGCGCCCGTGGCTGCTTCGGGTCAATCCTCTTCCTGGGTTCGTGGAGGAACTGACGGCCTTCCCTTTTAGGACTGACGCGTTTTCTTCCCGATATGGAACGGGATGCTGGTCACCACCACCCGAGGCTCAAACAGCAACACGCGCTTGAAGAACAGCGCCGTCTGATTGTGAAGGAGATGGTGCCACCAGCGCTCGACGACGAGTTCGGGCAAGAGGACGGTTACCACCGTTCCGGGCTGTGATGTGTGGCGTCGCACTTCATCGAGGATCGGCCCGGTGAACTCACGGAAGGGCGCCTCCACCAGTGACAGCGGGATTGTCATCCCCCCAATCGAGCCACTGCCATATGATCTCGTCCTGCTGCTCGTGGTCGGTCACGAAGTAGATGGCCTCGACGGTGGAAGCTCTGAGCGATTCGGCATAGGCGACTGCGCGGGCGGTCGCCGTGTGAACCGCGGAGATGGGCACAAGCGCGACGGTGCGACTTGGTTCGAGCGGGTGCTCGGCGTGCGCCAGGGCGTCGCGAGAGCCCGCCGCGAGCTGCTATGACTTCAGTCTCTGCGCGAGCTCGGGGACCAGATCGTCGGGCGTGACGTACATCGCGCCTCCGTGCTCGGGAGCGCCGTAGTCCTTGATCCATCTGATGGTCCCTTGCTCGTCCACGAGGATGAAGGTGTGCCCGGGTTCACCGCCGGGCATCGCCCACCGCATGACGCCGTAGGAGGTCGCGACCTTGTTGTCTCGATCCGAGAGCGCCGGGCTCTCGATATCGAATTCCCTGAGCTGCTCGGCCCAGTCCTCAACGGGGTCGGGTGAGATGCTCAGCAACTGGTATCGAGCGCTTGGAATCGAGCGTCGGCGTGCAGATCCACGATCTGCTGGAGGCAGCCCGTTCAGCCGGGGCCCATGCTCAAATACAGCAGCGCCGCCCGTTCTCCTCGGAAGCTGGCGAGGGAGACCGTTCCTCCGTCGGCCTCGGGTAGCTCAAAGGCGGGAGCCTGTGATCCCATCCGAGGTAAGCGGCTTCGTGGTCGGGGGATCGCCTGCGGGCGTGCAAGACGCCAGGAGGATCGCGACGGCGATCGGTGTCACGGCTACCGGCCTCATCCCCCGAAGCATACGGCGGTTCGCAGCGCGCGGGTGTCCCTCCGCGGGTCCGATTCGGTTCTCACGAACGGGTTGTATCGGGTGCATCGGAAGCCGCCGAGCCAACCTTTTGCGCCCCCCTATGCTCCTTCTGCTGTTTGCGCTGACCATAGCGGGTCATCCCACGCGGCTTGTACAGGTTCAGAACCAGGATCACGAGCAGCACGACGGTGCCACCGATCGAGTGGGGAAGCGTATCGCCCAGGGCACGAAGATCGGCACCGGATGTCGTCGGATCCGCAGCCACGGCGGCGTGGGAGTAGATGATCCGCGTCTCTACCAGCAAGACGGCGGTGGCGACGACGGTCAGCACGAATGAGATCAGGACCCAGTAGTGCCTGAATAGCCCCCACTTGGTCCCCAGTGACACGATCAGTCCGGTGAGCAGCGAGGCGATGGCCAGCGGGACGATGACGCGTCGAGTGATCAGCTCCATTCCCAGATACGCGGCTCGGAGCGTCTGCGCGTCCCGGCTGGTTGCCGCGCTACCGTCGAGGGCGATGTAGCCGGCGACAGCTCCGATCCACCCAACCGAAACGGTGATGTGAAACGCGAGCACGAACGTGCGC
>CAZDGO010000353.1:0-2909 GCA_964504825.1 uncultured Gaiellales bacterium | reverse complement strand
GAAGCTCGCCTGCACCCAAAGTCAGAAATGGAGGGCCACATGCCTACGTACGAATATCGCTGTCGCGACTGCCACCAGGTGTTTGATCGCGCCGAGCCGCTTGCGGAGCATGGCCAGACTCGTCCGGAGTGCCCGAAGTGCAAGAGCAAAAAGGTGGAGCAAGTCTTCACGTCGTTCTTCGCGAAGACATCTCACAAATCCTGAGCTGCACTGGTCGCGCGACACTTGAGTGGGTCGCGCTCCCACGGTAGCCCACGTGGTGCGAGTCTGCCTAACGGATGGCGTTTCTGCTGCGCCCGCCTCGCACAACCCCAAGTTCCTTCAAAACGGGCGCGCCCGCCAGCAGCAAACGCGTGTTAGACGGCACTCAGGCTAGAGAGCTGCTGAAAAACGCCATGCCACCGACCCACCGCGGGTCTACGGAGGAGACGGTGGTTGGTCTGCGCTCCACATGTCAACCACAAGCTTCCATGAGCCATCCGGCTGCTTTCTGAAGAGAGAGATGTCTTTGCCTCTCTCGGTGACGGCCGTCCCTTGCGCGTCTCTTACCGTCAGTTCGCAGGCATAGGAGCCGTACGCCAGGTCACCGGCACGCGACACGACAATTGTGCCTGGGTGATGGGATACAGTGAAACTCGGGATCGTCAGTAAGCCTGCCAGGAGCTGGCGGATGGCCTCCTTTCCCTCGACGGTTGGTGCGTTCGGCGGCATCATCCTGGCGTCATCGGTGACGAAGCCCAGCCAGGCGTCGAGGTTACGTGCATTCAGGACAGCCACCATTTGGGTGTCGATTGCGCGGATGGCGGCTTGGTCCGCGGCGGGGTCCGGACTCGACGCACAGCCAGTCGTGATGAGGACTGGTACGACCGTCAAGATCGCAAGCCGTCTGCGCATATTGCCCTCCTGGCCTTAAATGAAAGACAGGTGCATTGCGAACTGCGCTCACTTCCTCGCCCAGCGCGGCTGAGGCTAACGTGACGCCAGCTGTGCCGTCTAACGGCCCCGCATAGGCTGCCGACCGCGGCGCGCCGCGGCAAGGCCGCCCGGGCAGGGCTGGGTGTCTTTCCCACAAGAAAACCGATGGACGCGGCCGGACAGCTTTATGCGGTGGTTAGACGGCCGATGATGCCGGACGCTGAACGTCGGTTGCTAAGTGCGGTGTACTGGTATGCGTCGATGAGGTAGGCCTCTGTGCCTTCCCCGTCGGCGCACAGAGCTGCTACGACACTGGGATCCGTTTCTGCGGGTCGACGAAAGGCAGAGGCGTGACCGTGGCGGTGCGCCATCCCCACTCGCTGGCCACATTCACTGTGGTGCCTGGTACGGCAAGTGGGGTCGGGAGCCAGCAGTAGCCAATGTTCTTCTTGAGCCTGGGGGAGTAGGTCGCCGAGGTCACGTGTCCGACCTGTCGGCCCTCAACCTGCGCCGGCCACTTGGTGAAGTTCAGCGCCGGGAACGGGTCGCCATCTAGCTCGACGCCCGCGATCCGGCGCTCCACGCCCCGGTCGCGGATACGCCGAAGTGCATCCATCGCCACGCATTCGCCGGTCATGTCGAAATCCACCAGCCGTTCGAGCCCCAGTTCAAACGGGTTGTTCTCGTAGGTCATGTCGGCGCCCCAGTTGAAGATCCCGCCTTCGATCCGGCGGATGTCGCAGGGGCCGGTGGGCCGTATGTCGTACGGCGCGCCGGCCTTCAGAATCCTGTCCCACAGCTCGGTCCCGCGCGACGGGTCGAGCAGATATATCTCGTAGCCGATCTCGGAGGTCCAGCCGGTCCGTGTGACGATGACAGGGATCCCTTCGACCTGGGCCTCGCGAAAAAAGTAGTACTTGAGGTCGAGGATCTCCTCCCCGAAGAGTGCGCGCACCACGTCGCGGGCCATCGGCCCCTGGATTTGCAGGGGGTGTGCTTCCGCCTCTCGGATCTCAACGTCGAGGCCGGTCCTGGCCACTAGCCCTTTGGCGTAGAACAGGGCGTCGCTCGACGCAAGCGCGAACCAGAACCGGTCCTCGCTCATCCGGGTCATCACGGGATCGTTCAGGATGCCGCCGTCGGCCGCGCAGATGAGCACGTACTTCGCCTGGCCCGCCGCGCAGCTGGACAAGTCCCGGGGGGTCATCAGCTGGGCCAATCGCAGCCCGTCTCTGCCTGATACCTCCAGGCACCGCTCCACTGCCACGTCCCAGAGCGTCACGTGTTTCAGCAGGTGCCAGTATTCGGTCTCGAAGTCGTCGTAGTGTGTGGGGAAGAGCATGTGATTGTACACGGTGTATCCCCGGGGGCCGTGACGCTGTTCGGCCTCGTAGAAGGGCGAGCGGCGCAAGCGAGCGCCCCGCTGGACCAGGCTCATGTCGAACGGCGGCATTAGGAATCTCTTTCAGCGTGTGGGTTCTGCATCAGCGCGAGCCAGGAAGCGCTAGTTGATCGGCCACTGGGGCTGTGTCATAGCGAGCCCTTGAACAAGCGAGGCGATTCTGGTCGTGTGGCGAGTAGCCAGATGCACCAGAAACGAGGGCACGAAGCCCCTTGGCCCGGGTGCGTGGTAAGGCGTCCAGATCCGCACCTCCCGTCGGTGAGCCTGTGCGCAGACAAAGCGATCATCTCCGCGGCCGTCTAACTAAGAATTAGACTGCTCACCTTGCGGCCTATGTGAGTTGCGGCGCTACAAGGGAGCCGACGCTCTCTGTCATGCAGCCGCATACAAGGCGACGTTATCACTTCTACGGGTGATCTGCCAAACTGACACTGCAGCGCCTGGGCTATAGATGTTGGTTCCTGCTCACAAGATTGTGGTTCATTCTCCGCTTTGTCGAGGTTGCGGACTCAGGAGAGCGCCCGCCGAGTGCGGCCGGCGGAGACCGCATTCGTCCGTTGTGAGTTGTGTTGTGAGTTTCTCGCAACAAGGG
>CAZDGO010000352.1:0-2910 GCA_964504825.1 uncultured Gaiellales bacterium | reverse complement strand
GTAGCTAACCGCCACGCGAGCGCCACTCGCGAGCCGGCCCCAAGCACGGGGTCAGGTCTTGCATCGGAACAAACCTTCCCCCCAGACGGCGCGGCTTCATCAGGTTTGTTTGATTGCAAGACCTGACCCCGTCCCTACAGGCCGGCATCGTGCGGCCCGCGCCCGAGACGTGGCAGGTGCACAGCCTGATCAAGCCGTAGCGCCCGGGACTCTCCACGTCACCGCCGCCAGCGCCGTCACCCTGGCTGATCGGCGTGCTCGGGCACCTCTGGCCCTGATCGCGCTGATCGCGGTCGCCATGCAGTCTCAACGGCGTCAGAGCCCCTCGCGACCGGGAACCCACTCCGCGCTTCGACCATTGACAACAGCTTCACCCATGTGTTCTAAGAAAGCGTGCAGATCGTTCAAACGACGCTCCGGCCTCCTCGACTCGCGTTCGTCTACTCAAATCGAGCGTCGGCACGAGTACTGAGAAGGACATTCCGGCTTGCCGGGGGTCGCTGGGGCGGTGGTCTTGACATTGTGCTGTGCGTTAACAAACGAACACCCCTCACACTCTTTCAATCTCGGCTCCTAACGCTCGCCGATCCAGACTTTTTGCTCATCATCGATCCTCGCCTCGACGAGTTCAGGTGGGCTCCAGAACTCGCTCGAGCGCAATGGCAGCCATTTTGGTACGGACGCGTTCGGGAGCGAGCAGAACGGGATGAATTCAGATCCCTCTTTCACGAGCGTGTCACACTTCCAACCGGCGACGACGATCCGCCCAAGGTATTCGATGCGGATCGACCCGGACTCACGTGGCGTACGGCGGCCATTCTGGGACTGCCATTTTCGAATGCCGCCGTGACGCGAGTGGCCCAAATGGATGAGGGGGTGGTGAGTCCCTATCGGCGCTCGCTTCAGTATCTGGCGCAGGTCGCGGGGTTGCAACGTTGGGTCGTCTTCGGCGATGCCAACGACTTTTCGCTCGCTGCCGAATTCTGGTCGCTCCGCGCACTGGGCGGGCGACCTGCCTGGCGACCTCTCGATGAACTCGAATCCGAGGCGCTCCCCAAGCCGATCGAGAGATTCAGCCAAGGGATCGTCCTCCACGCTCCAGGCGCGGAAGAAGCAGCGGCGGAGGCCGCTGCTCGTTGGAGTCAGGCAGGCCGGACGGTCGAAGCAGCGCCGGCCGACCCCTCGCAACGCCTACCGAATGACACAGAACCTTCTTGGGTGAGGCAGACCGTTCCGGTTCCGGTTCACAGAGATCGACTTCGACTCTCTACGCCAGGACCGAGGCAACTCCGAGAGCCAATCCCACCGCGCTTCCCGGGAGTCGCTTCATTTCGCATTCGGTCGCCGGAGCCAGGCGACCCGGATGGGATCCTGCTCACGCGCAACGAGCGCTCTCGAGAGCTTGTCGCGGAGGGACCTTCGGGTGCTCGACGAGTGACAAGACACGGAGTTGCCGAATTCCTCAATGTGGCTTCGCCGCAGCTTGTTCAGCTTCCCCTTGTGAGTTACCGCGACGCTGTGGCTGCACCGTTCGAAGCAGCTGGCCTTCCAGTTTCGTCCTCCGATAAGGGCGATTATCAGCAGCTGGCGCTCGAGAGAGCAGGAGGGCTGCTGTATCTCTCCTGGTTGCTTCGCCAACCCCAGAGTGAGCGCCTCCTCGACTTGTTTTTCGAGACTCCTGGAGGTCAGCCAGCTTCATTCCGTCGCGCCGTCACGTTCGCCGAACTAACTCAGCGGATCCATCAGACGATTACGCCACCCAGCGGTCGGCTGCGCTCCGAGAAACGGGGCGCGGCGGACGCTTGGCTTCGTACATGGACCCAGAAATTGCTGGACAGGGAGTTGATGATCGGCGGCTACTTGCTGGACTGTCCACACTGCCGAGCCCGCGGCTGGTATCCCGCCTCAGCAGTGGCACAAAGACACCAATGCGAGCGTTGCGGTGCTCATAACGTCGTTCCTGCAAGCAACTCACGGACATTCCGACTCAACGAAGCGTTCTTCATGATGCGCCAACAGGGAGGTCAGGTCGTGACTCTCACGCTTGCGGCGCTGAGAAAACAGGCAGAAGAGTCCTTCCTCTACCTCGCTGAAACGGTGGTCCGGGACGGGGCTACCTCGCGCGAAGTAGACATCGCCGCACTAGTTGACGGCGAGCTCGTCCTTGTGGAAGCGAAGTCTAATAACAGTCTTTCCGCAAATGAAGTCGCAAAATACCGTCACCTAGCTCGCCGTTGCGGCGCCAAGCGGGTGATATTCGCAACGACCGCTCGGCCAGACGTTGTTTGCGGCGGTCGCAGCTGCGATGGCTGCGTAGCTGCGTTCGGCGAGCATCACGCCGACCGAGCGTGGGCCGTGGGTGCACAGGCTCTCATCCAACAAGCACGCACAGCGCTAGCCTCGGACGAGATCGCGGTGGACACTTGGTGCTTCTATCACCTAGTGGGACAGCATCCGACTCTGCCCCTGGAGGAGTTCATTCGGCGGCCGTCGGAGCAGAAACCGACGTTGCCTAAGTGATAGACCAGATATCGCCGCTGCCAAGCAGCGACGCCAACTCGCCCTCGCCCTTCCCCTTCGCGACGGAGATCTGCTCGGCCATCAGCTCGTCGTAGACCGGGCGCTCGACCGAGCGGAAGACGCCCATCGGGGTGGCGCCGATCACGGTCTGCGTCATGCGGGAGAGGGCGAACGCGTGCGCCGGCTCATGGGCGTGCGCGTCGTGCACCAGCAACCCCGGCTCAGAAGCAGACACGACCTCCGGCGACCCGTCCGGCAGCAGCCGCACACCCTTGTCGCCCCACACGATCGGCTCGCCGTGGCGCAGGTAGAGCCGGTTCTCCTTCTCCTCCCGCACGAAGTCGAAGGCGCCGTCGTTGTAGATGTTGCAGTTCTGGTAGATCTCGACGA
>CAZDGO010000351.1:0-2910 GCA_964504825.1 uncultured Gaiellales bacterium | reverse complement strand
CGAGTTGCGCTTCGGTCTCAAGGGGGAGCCCCCGCGGACGCTCGAGGAGGTCGCCCGCCGTTTCGGGGTCACGCGCGAGCGCATACGGCAGATCGAGGCGAAGGCTCTATCCAAACTGCAGGCCACCGAAAAGGCGCGTCGTCTGAAGTCACAGCTGGAGTAAGTCCGGAGCAGAGAAGTGTTCGTGCCGGGGCACGTGGAGGTGAAGCATGTCTATCGGGGCCGAGCCCAAGACAGTGACGCTGCAGGTACCCATAGAAGGAATGACGTGCGCGTCATGCTCGTCTCGGGTCCAGCGGAGGTTGAGCAAGCTACCCGGCATGGCCGACGCCGCGGTCAACCTGGCTACGGAGAAAGCCACAGTCAGCTACGATCCCGCGCTCCTCGACCAGAGTGCCATCATCGCCGCGGTCCATAACATCGGCTACGGCGTCCCTCTTGAGAAGCAGACGCTCCATATCGGTGACATGTCGTGTGCCAGCTGCGTGGCTCGGGTCGAGAAGGCGCTGAAGGCCACACCGGGGGTGACCTCGGTGGCTGTGAACTTCGCTACCGAGACCGCCGCCGTGGAGTACCTGCCGGGCGCGGTGACGCAGGCCGCCCTCCGTGCCGCAGTCGAGGGAGCGGGCTACGCCCTGCGAGAACCTGAAGCCGGGAGCGTGGTCTCAGCCGGAGACCAGGCCGCTGAGGCCCGCCGCCGAGAGCTCCTGGTGGTGCGTCGCAAGATGATCGTGAGCTTGGGCGTGGGGGCGTTTCTGATGCTGCTCGGGTTCTTCCCGCCCTCGTTCCTGAGCCAGAGGCAACTGTGGCTTGTGATGTTCGCCCTGGCCACGCCGGTGCAGGTGTGGGCGGGGCGCCAGTTCTATCGGGGGGCGTGGGCGGCGGCCCGGCACCGCACCACCGATATGAACACACTGATCGCTGTGGGTACCTCGGTGGCCTATCTGTATTCGGCGGCCGTGACATTCTTCCCGGGTTTCTTCGGGCGCATCGCCGGCGCCGGTTTCAAAGCCGCCGTCTACTACGAGACGGCGGTCATCATCATCGGTCTGATCCTCCTCGGCCGCTTCCTCGAGGCCCGGGCCAAGGGGGAGGCCTCTGACGCCATGAAGAAGCTGATGGGGCTGCAGGCCAAGACTGCGCGCGTGGTCCGCGACGACGCGGAGCTCGACGTGCCGGTGGATTCGGTACGTGCGGGCGACATCGTGGTGGTTCGTCCTGGCGAGAAGATCCCTGTGGACGGCGTGGTGCTCGACGGGCGTTCGGCGGTGGACGAGGCCATGTTGACCGGGGAGTCGATCCCCGTGGAGAAAGGCCCCGGCGACGAGGTCATCGGCGCCACACTCAACAAGACCGGGTCGTTCAGGTTCCGGGCGACGAAAGTAGGCGCCGACACGGCCCTGGCTCAGATCATCCGGCTTGTGGAGGAAGCGCAGGGGTCCAAGGCCCCCATCCAGCGGTTGGCCGACTACATCGCGAGCATCTTCGTGCCGAGTGTCTTCGGCATCGCGACGGTCACGTTTCTCATCTGGCTGCTGTTCGGGCCTGCGCCGGCGTTCACGCTCGCCATGCTGGCCGCGGTGTCGGTTCTCATCATCGCGTGCCCCTGCGCCCTCGGCCTCGCCACGCCCACTGCCATCATGGTCGGAACCGGCAAGGGAGCCGAGAACGGCGTGCTCATCCGCTCGGGCGAAGCCCTGGAACGGGCCTACAAGCTCGACGCCATCGTGCTCGACAAGACCGGCACCCTGACGGTGGGCAAACCGGTGGTGACGGACATCGTGATGGCGGCCGGCCCTGACGGCTCAGAGGCCATGACCCGCGATCGCCTTCTGGAGTTGGCGGCGTCGGCCGAGCGGGGCTCGGAACATCCCCTGGGGGAGGCGGTCGTCGGCCGCGCCAACGAACTGGGCCTGACGCTGCGTAGACCAGATGAATTCGTCGCCATACCCGGTCACGGTATCGAAGTGACCCTTGATGGCTCCCGGGTGCTTCTGGGCAACAGCCGGCTTATGGAGGAGCGGGCCTATGAGCTCGGTGGGCTCGCCGAAGAGGCCGAGCGCTTGGCCACCGAGGGTAAGACCCCCATGTTCGTAGCGGTGGACGGCGTAGTGGCCGGTATCATCGCGGTCGCCGACACTTTGAAGCCCGATGCGGTGGAGGCCGTGGCGCGCCTCAAAGCTCTCGGTCTGCAGGTGGCCATGATCACTGGTGACAACCGGCGCACGGCCGAGGCCGTCGCCCGGCAGCTGGGCATCGACCGAGTGCTGGCCGAAGTACTGCCAGACCGCAAGGCTGAGGAAGTGCGGAGACTGCAGGGCGAGGGACACGTCGTGGCCATGGTGGGAGACGGCATCAACGACGCCCCGGCCCTCGCTCAAGCCGATATCGGCGTGGCCATCGGCACGGGCACCGACGTAGCCATGGAGGCTTCTGACATCACGCTTATCCGCGGCGACCTCATGCCTATCGTCACGGCCGTGGCCTTGAGCAAGGCCACCATGCGCACCATCCGCCAGAACCTCTTCTGGGCCTTCGCCTACAATGTGGCCTTGATCCCGGTGGCGGCCGGCATCCTCTACCCGCTGTTCGGCGTGCTCCTCGACCCGATGCTGGCCGCCGGAGCCATGGCTCTCTCGTCGGTCAGTGTGGTGAGCAACTCTCTGCGGTTGCGCCGGTTCCGTCCTGCCTGACCGACCTTGACAACTCGCCGCAGGGTGGCTACACTCGCTCCGAAAGCTGAGTATTCCGATAGGGTATTAATAGTTTGAGGAGGAACCGCGATGCCTATTGCCGCCAGCCTGTCCGAACTCATCGGCCACACCCCCATGGTGCGCCTCAACCGGGTGCCCGGCGACGCCGACGCTACGGTGATCGCGAAGCTCGAGAGCATGAATCCCGGTGGTTCCG
>CAZDGO010000350.1:0-2918 GCA_964504825.1 uncultured Gaiellales bacterium | reverse complement strand
GCGGGGTCACCTATGTAAAGATCGGTGGCGACATAGGCATCCTCGGGAATGGTGCGGGCCTGGTCATGAGTACGCTCGATGTCGTGGCCGACGCGGGCGGGGCCCCGGCCAACTTCCTGGATGTGGGCGGTGGCGCCAAGGAGGAGGAGATCGTCACGGCGCTCGAGGTGCTCACGTCGGATCCTGAGGTCAGGACTATCTTGTTCAATATCTTCGGCGGCATCACCCGCTGCGACGAGGTCGCCCGGGGCATCCTTACCGCCATCGACCGCATGGGCATCAAGATGCCCATCGTGGTGCGCCTGGAGGGCACGAACGAAGCCGAGGGCCGGGCTATCATCGCCGACGCCATCGCCAATGGGGCGACGAACCTGTTCGTGGAAGAGACCATGCGAGGAGCGGCCCGCCGCGCAGTCACGCTGGCGCAGGGGGTGGTGTGATGGCTATCGTCATCGACGAGAACAGCCGGATCGTCGTGCAGGGCCTTACCGGGCGAGAAGGTTCGTTCCACGCTCAGCGTAACCGGGCCTATGGCACGAACGTGGTGGGTGGCGTCACCCCCGGCAAGGGCGGGCAAGAGGTCGAGGGCATCCCTGTGTTCGACACCGTCCGGTCGGCGGTGAAGGCCACCGGTGCCGATGTCTCTCTGATCTTCGTGCCTCCCCGCGCGGCCACCGACGCCATCTACGAGGCCGTCGACGCAGGGCTAGGCACCATCGTGGCCATCACCGAGGGCATCCCCGCGCACGACATGCTGCGGGTCTATAATTACCTGCAGTGTCGCGCGGTCACTCTTATCGGACCCAATTGCCCGGGCGTCATCTCGCCGGGCAAGGCGAATGTCGGCATCATGCCGTCGCAGATCTTCATGCCTGGGCCGGTGGGGATCGTCAGCCGCTCCGGCACCCTTACCTATCAAGTCGCCAACGAACTCACGCATCGCGGTATCGGCCAGTCCAGCGCGGTCGGCATCGGGGGCGACCCCATTGTGGGCTCCACCTATGTCGCCATCCTGGCCCTCTACGAGGCCGACCCGGAGACCCAGTTGGTGGTCATGGTAGGGGAGATCGGCGGCGACGAGGAAGAGACGGCGGCGCGCTACATCGCCGAGCACATGACGAAGCCGGTGGTGGGCTACGTCGCGGGCTTCACCGCTCCCCCCGGCAGGCAGATGGGCCACGCGGGAGCCATCATCTCGGGGTCGTCAGGAACCGCCCGCGCCAAGAAGACGGCGATGGAGGCGGTAGGCATGCGCGTAGGGATCGACCCGACCGACGTGGCGGAATTGGTGGCGCAGGTGCTTGCCGGTCGGGGCGGATAGCCCATCCCCAACGTCGAGAGGTGCTTCGCCAGGCGTTCGTAGGCGTCTGGGCCCGCATGCTCCTCGCCGCGAAGGTCGGGTTCGTCGGTCACTCGACCGCCCTCTACGTCGCCGTGGTCTCGGCTCTCGGCCAGGCGATCGCCCGGACAGGGGCTCCGTCGCTGTGAGCGAGAGGGAGAGGCAGGAAGGCACAGTCGACGCGTCCCGCCCCCAGCCGGTCGAGCTCACGCAGGTTCTCGACGATAAGCAGGCCGTTGCCCAGCAGCGCCACGTGTGCGGGGAACGCTGTGAGATCGGTCGAGCTATCGACGTTGGGCGTGTCGGTGCCCACGAGGGTGACGCCCGCGTCGATCAGGAGCCGCGCGGCTTCCTCTGATAGGTAGGGGTTCCGCCACATGAGGTCGCCGCCGAAGTGAGCATCCCAGCCGAACCACAGGACGGCGAAGTCGCCGGCATGGAGCCCCCCGGCGGCGGCGATAGCGGCGCGCAGGGTGTCCGGGGTCACCGGAGTGTCGGCCGGTTGAGCGCGCAGATCGAGTACCACACCGCTGCCGGCGAACCGCTCCACGGGGTACTGGTCGAGTGTCGGCTTGTCGGCGAAGAAGTGGTAGCCGGCGTCCATGTGGGTGCCGTCGTGGGTGCCCATGCGTATCTCGGTGACGGAATGCCCGTGCTCGGCGTGGGTGAGCCGGGGGATGATCTCCACAGACGGGTCACCCGGATAGACGGGCAACCCGGTGCATAGAGGGTGACTCAGGTCGACGATCGGTGATGCGAACACGTAGGCTGACCTCCAGCTGGGCTCCCGGCGTTAATGCCGGCCGATGTTGCCAGCATACCGGGCCGCGGCCCGGTCGGGAACCCCGGTCGTTTCGCGGAATCAACGGTGACCATCTGCTACCATGACTTCCATGACATACCACGGCGCCGCACAAGAGTTGCAGTTTCTCGTTGAGAAGGCCAAGGGGTTTGGGGCTACGCACGCCGCCCTGATGCCCGCCGAACGGGTGGTGGTGGATGAGCGCGTACGGTTGAAGTGCGCCGTGCCGGTGTGCCAGGGATACGGGAATTACCTGTACTGCCCACCCAACACCATGTCGGTGGCGGAGTTTCGCGTTGTGCTCGAGCGGTTCTCCGTGGCGTTGCTCGTACAGGTCGAGTCCGAGCGGAACTCGGCCGATCTGGACGACGAGGGGCTGGCGGGGAAGAATGCGGCTGAGCTCGAGGCCCTGCTCCATGGCGAGCCGAACTTGCTGTTAGGCCGCATCATCAATCAGCTGGAGGCGGAGGCGTTCAAGGCCGGCTACTACTACGCAGCGGGCTTCAGCGGGGGCATCTGCCTTCTGTGTCCCGAGTGCGTCAGCGTAGGCAGTGGCAAGCCCTGCCGCCGACCGTACGAAGCCCGCCCGTCGATGGAAGGCGTGGGCATCGACGTATTCAAGACGGCGGCCAACGCCGGCCTGCCTATCTCGTTGTCGTCGGACCTACCGGTCCGCTGGACCGGGCTGATGCTGCTGGACTGACCGCCCCACGGCGGAGGCCGCATCGCGCCGCCAAGCGCGCCCAGGAGGCCGGGGCTTCGTTTCGGAGCGGGCTC
>CAZDGO010000349.1:0-2920 GCA_964504825.1 uncultured Gaiellales bacterium | reverse complement strand
CTCGCACTCCTCTGCGCCCGAGGTCTTCCTCGCGGCCGCCAGCCAGCGCACGAAGAACATTCGCATCGGCCACGGCGTCGCGCTCCTCCCCGGACCCTTCAACCACCCTGTCCGCGTCGCCGAACGCGCCGCCGCGCTCGATATCCTCTCCGATGGCCGCGTCGATCTCGGAACCGGCCGCTCGATCACCGAGCAAGAGCTGGGCGGCTTCAACATCGATCCTGCAGACTCCCGCCCGATGTGGGAGGAAGCCATCCAGATGATCCCGAAGATGTGGACCCAGGAGACGTTCAGCTGGGAGGGCGACTACTTCGTGGTGCCGCCCCGCAACGTAATCCCGAAGCCGATCCAGAAGCCGCACCCGCCCATGTGGATGGCCTGCACACAGCCGGAAAGCTTCCGCATGGCCGGCGCCAGGGGCCTGGGCGCGCTCTCGTTTGGCTTCATCGCACCGGGCGTGCTGGAGGCCTCGCTCTCCGTCTACCGCCAGGCTGTCGGCGAGGCTCAACCCGTGGGCGACTTCATTAACAACCAGTTTGCGGCGACGACCTTCGCCTGCGTCGCGCCCACGGACGAAGAGGCCCTCGAAAACGGGCGCCCGGCCGCGGAGTTCTTCCAGCAGTCGCTGGGGATCCTTTTCGTGCCCTGGGGTAAGAAAGCGAACGTGCCGCCGTCATACCAGTACTACTCGACGATGGCGCAAATGGTGGAGCAGCGGCTCGCCGAGTCGGACGGCAGCGAGTTCGACACCGCCTGGGAAACAGGCGCGATCGCAATCGGATCGCCGGAGCGCGTGCGCAATGTTTGCCAAAAATACGCCGATGCCGGCGTCGACCAGCTAATCCTTATGGTGCAGGCCGGTCGTATATCTAATGAGAGCTGCAGACAGACCATCCAGCTCTTCGGTGAGGAGATCATCCCCGCCTTCAAGTAGGCGGACCCGGACACCCTCACCGTACCGAAGACATTTTCCAACGCCCTACACCCCCTTTGGGCGAAGCGGCGGGCCACGATCCCCCTCTTGGCCCGCCGCTCCTTTTTCTCCCGGCTGCAACGAAGCTGTTACGGCTGATCGCAGCCGCCTTTACCCGGGTGCCAGCCCCTCTCCCCTACGCTGTTAATGGACAGAGTTGTAGTGAGGAGGTTGCTGATGGCCACGATCGAGAAGTCAATTGAAGTAGACGCGCCGCTGGAGGTCACGTACAACCAGTGGACCCAATTCGAAGAGTTTCCGCGCTTCATGGAGGGCGTCAAGCAGGTAACGCAACTGGACGACACCCGCCTCCACTGGCGCGCCAACGTCGCCGGTCAGACCAACGAATGGTACGCCCGCATCACCGACGAGGTCCCGGACGATCGCACCGCCTGGACAGCCGAAGGCGGGACGTTCCCGCCGGCGTCGTCACTTTCGACCGGCTCAGCGACGACCGGACACGGGTCATGCTCCAGATGGAGTACGAGGCCGAGTACATGCTGGAAGAAGTCGGCGACAAGCTCGGCTTCGTGAATCGCCGCGTCGAGGGCGACATGGAGCGCTTCAAGCAGTTAATCGAGAAGCGCGGCCAGGAGACCGGCGCCTGGCGCGGAACGGTCGGCCCTCGTAGGCGAACGTCATGAATGCCTTCGCGGAGTTGGTCCTGGCAGCGCACCGAGCGATCTGGCTCCCCGTATATCTGGCGCTCGGCATCGAGGCCGAAGCGATCACCCTACCGGTTCAGTTCGCGCCCGCGCTGGCCGGTTCCGCCGGACCGCTGTCCCTCGATACGCGTGATAGAAAGCCGGCACGGCGGCGACGCCAGACCGAAAAATAACAACTACAGGCGATGAGACCTGAGGCCGGGGCAAGTCCCCGGCCTCTTCTTTGCGCCACGACCGGTCCACTAGGCGGGTCCTACACCATTTTGGGCGAAGAGGGCGCTGAAGTAATCTCCACGCCGGGAAACCTAAGAGGGTCTTGTACTGCCAAGGAGTTCGTGCAGCACGCGAATGATTCCGATGTCAAAGATTGCGAGGAGAATTATCATCACGGCCAGACCGAAGTCGCCCTCTGTGGACAATGAGAAGAACGCCACCGCGGCGATGGATATCGAGACGAGAGGAACGGAGAGGAAATAGGCGAGGCCCAGCTTCGGCTTGTCGGCTGCCACTAGCGCTCCGAATCCCAGCGCCCAGACAACGATCGTGGTCGGGATCCAGACGTAAAGGACTGATTCTGCGCGTGGATAACTCCATTGCCACTTAATCCAGAACCCCAAAACGATGACGTTCCCTAGCAGCAACACGATCAGTATAAGCCGGGCGCCGAGCCCACTAAGAAACGCTCCCAACCGTGTATCCCGCCTAGGTTTCGAGGCCTTTCGCCTCGGCATCCTCGGATACAGAATCGGGCCCGACACGAGGGCCCAACAGCGGCGCTGATTCAGCCGGATAACGCCGGGAGGATAGTGTCGAATCACACGCGTCGCCTATCGTGTCGCTATTGGTGTCGGCCTGGACCGGATTCGCAGTGTCCGGACAGTTGTCGCAAGCGTCGCCCACCCCATCGCTATCACTATCATCCCGAACGGTCGTCGCTAGTAGTTGGCAATTGTCGCAGAGGTCGCCGGCTCCGTCTCCGTCCACATCCCCTTGATCAGGGTTGTACCGGGTCGGGCACTTGTCGCAAGCGTCGCCATGGACGTCTTGTTCGCTGTCCCGTTGGTCTGCGTTAGGCACCTCAGGGCAGTTGTCACAGGCATCGCCCACCCCATCACCGTCCGCGTCGTCCTGCGAGGTCTGGAACAGGCAGTCATCGCTGGTGTCCGGGACGCCGTCGCCGTCTGCGTCCGTGTCGCATTCGTCACCGAGGCCGTCCTCATCTGAATCAAACTGCGCCAGGTTGCGTACGCTCGAGCAGTTGTCGCTGGCGTCGCCCAAGAGG
>CAZDGO010000348.1:0-2932 GCA_964504825.1 uncultured Gaiellales bacterium | reverse complement strand
TCGCCCAGCTCGTTCTCGCTGAGGTGCGTCCAGACTCCCGCCTTGTCGCTCATGGCGGCCTCCCTTCCCCGTGGATTCTACGCCCCGGCAGGCGCGTAGTCCGCATATCATTGCCTCGGAGGCCGTATCAAACTGACCCAGGGGAGCATGAGGGGCGAGGATTTCCGGCCGGCGGGCCGGAAGGGTCGGCCGGGAATATTCACAAGACGGCAGTGGGATATTCACTGGGGTTTGCGCGCCGGCCGGTTGATCATTTCGAACCGGATGAGAAGTCCGGTCTCGCTCGACGCTCCCCTCTCCTCCGGGGAGAGCCGCGGAGCACGCGAGGGGCCAGGATTGGGGGTGAGGGATCGAGCCGCGAACGAGGTTGGGTATGGCTCGATAGATTGATGACGATCGGCCAGGACTGCCGCACCAGAAATAGCGATCGCGGCACAGGGAGAGTTCGATGACTTTGACGTGGGATCTCGGGACCGTGCTGGGGATGGTGGGAGTCGTGTTTACTTTCGCCAGCTTTGCCATGAAGACCATGCTGCCCCTCCGGGTGCTGGCCCTCGTCAGCAACGTCTGCTTTATCGGCTACGGCTTTCTCGAGTCGCTGCTGCCCGGTCTCATCCTGAACAGCGTCCTGCTGCCGGTCAATGCGCAACGCGTGTGGGAAATCCGCAGGCTGTCGAAGGAAATCACCCGAGCCACCCAGGACTCGCCGATTTCCCAGTGGCTGCTGCCGCACATGCGACGCGGCACGTTCAAGGCCGGCGAGGTCCTGTTCCGTAAGGGCGACACGGCCGACAGGGTCCTGTACGTTGCGAAAGGCGAGTTGAAGCTGGTGGAGATCGGCGAATCGATAGGCCCCGGCGAGCTGGTCGGAGAGATCGGTCTCTTTTCGCCGGAGAAGAAACGCACGCAGACGGTCGTCTGCGAGACCGACGGCGAGCTGTATTACATGACCGACGAGATGATATTTCAGTTGTATTATCAGAATCCCAGGCTGGGTTTCTACTTCATGCGGCTGGTGGCGGGGCGCCTGCTGAAGGACTTGCGCAGGCGGGACGCCGGGCTCGCGACGGCGTGAACCGCAGGGTAGGAGCAATGACGGGGAGCGACAGCGTTTTTTTGGCGGATCTTCTAAAAGCTCTAAGGGCATCAGCCCTGAAAGGGGGGACCATGCATCGTGTTCTGGCGTTGGGCCTGACCATCTGGCTCGCCATCTGGCTGGGGGGGTGTGCGATTTCGCCCTCCGCGATCAAAGCCGACACCCTGGCGTTCGGCGAGGTGATCGAGGACACCACCAACAAGCTGCTGGTGCTCAATGTCCTGCGCGCGCGCGACAAGGCCCCGCTGCATTTCGCCGACATTCCCGTGTTGCGGGAATCGATGCAGCAGTCGTTCACCCTGTCGCTGCTCGATTTCATCGGCTCCTCGCGCGTCCCTTCGTCGGCGCGGGACAGCGTGACCCTCGGCACCACGGTGCAGAAGACCCCGAGCTTCGACTTGAATCAACTCCATTCCAAGGAATTCATCACGGGGATCACCTCGCCGATCGATCCGAAGATCGTGAAATACTTTCTCGATCGCGGCCTCGATCGGCGCATCGTCCTGCTGCTCTTTTTCTCCGCGGTCGAGATCATCGAGACCGGCTCTCCAAAAGGTCCCGTCAATACGATCCGGATCGCGAACTCTCCGAGAGAGGCGGCCGATGTCATCATGAAGAGAAAGGAGCAGTTCGGCGGGGCTGATGAGCTGCGCTGCGATACCCAATCCGACTTCGAGCGCTATCTCAAGCTGCTCAATTCGTTGAAGACATTTTTCGCCCACACCTACCGGGAGCGGCGGTTGCTCGCGAGAGGCGTCACTGCGGGCACGAAGGAGGACATGAAGAACCTCCAGGCCTTCGCCGCGCTCGACCAGACCAAGGTGCAGCTGGTCTACGACAGGGAGCGTGGCACCTATAGCCTGTACTCGTTGTCTGGCGAGCAGAAAGTCGCTTTCTGTTTCTACGACGATGCGCAATCCGCAGCGGCATCCGCGCAGTTCGAGCTCATAGAGTCGGGGCCGCAAACCGGGAGCGACAAAAGGAACTGTTTCCAATCCGTCGTCGAGGTCGGGGGGGCGGGGGACCCGGTGATCAGGTCGATCATTCCGTCGCCCATATTCTTCCCCGGCGCCGCCCTGGTGAACGACGCGTCGCGCTACTGCGCCATATACAACCGCTTCACCGGCACCGGGCCGGGCCCGGCGGTGAAGCCCGGCGGCTATCCCAGGCTGGAGCTGCGGCTCTACATCCGTTCGGTCGGTGAGATCTTCCAGTTCCTGGGCGATCTGCTGCACTACCAGGACGAGGTCAGAAAATTCGTCGACGCCAACGTGCAGGCGAAACACAGGCTCAACAGCCCGGTGACGTTCGGCTACTGCGGCGATTTCCCCGAGCCCGGGTGTGAAGATGTCTTCCTTCGCGTCGACGGCGATCCCTGCAACGCGCGCTTTTCGCTCACGTACCGGGAGAAGGACTACCACGTCGGCAATTTCAATCCGCCGGGGGAAACGCAGCGCCAGGGCCTCGCCAGTTGCCGTCCGGACAGCGCCTCACGCAAGGACCACACGCTCGAGATCCTCTCCGTGCTGCACCAACTCGTGGGTTTGCACAAGTCAGCGACGGACATCAGGTCGACGCCGTCCGTGAACGTGCTGCCTTGATGAAGGCCGCTGCGGACTGTTGATGGAATTCCCTGATGTATGCTTGCTCTTTCTCCGCGTCTCTGC
Organism: uncultured Gaiellales bacterium; assembly: GCA_964504825.1. Classification (GTDB taxonomy): domain Bacteria; phylum Actinomycetota; class Thermoleophilia; order RBG-16-64-13; family RBG-16-64-13; genus JAJZQZ01. The sequence goes on along the minus strand of CAZDGO010000348.1, from coordinate 169 downwards.
GGTTGATATGTTCTGAACTGAGGTGACGATGTCAGGAACCGTAACGCTGTACGATCCCACCGCGCCGCGCCGCGAGGACGGCGGCGGGGAGCTGAAGACGATGGCGGGGCTCGAGGGAGCGGTCGTCGGCTTCATCGACAACGCCAAGCCCAATTTCAACCATCTCGTC
>CAZDGO010000347.1:0-2939 GCA_964504825.1 uncultured Gaiellales bacterium | reverse complement strand
CTCGTCCAGCTGCTCCTCGAGAGGCGGAAACCCGCCTATCTCGACACGGTCTTCGGCTTTTGCGTGTCGGTGGGACTGCCCACCACGTTCGCCGAGATGACCCTGAAAGACGTCACCGACGAAGCCTTGGAGACTGTGGCTCTGGCCGCCTCACGGGACATGATCATAAAGTCGATGCCCGGGTCGAACGCCGTGCCCGACGAACAAGGCCGCTACTACGATCACCGCGAGATTCTTCACGCCATCATCGCGACCGACGCCTACGGACGCGCGTTCAGCTCCCGGAAGTCCGCGCAGCAGGCTGCTGAAATGTGACGCTTCGCCGTCAGAGCGCTTGCGCTGAGCGCAAGAGAAGGACGCAGGGAGCGCGGAGGCTCGCTCCAGTGTGACGCCTCGCCGCGGGGGTGCGCTGGGCGAGTGCGAGACAAGGACGCAGGGAGCGCCCGTAGCCGGAGGCTCCGGGCGCGACGGAGGACGACGCATTCGTGCCGTCCGGCGCGTCCGGGCGGCCGAGGTTTCATGCTGGAGCGAGCTCCAATAAGCAGCGCTACGTGCACGACCGAGGACGCCCTATCGCGCCGGCCGGTGCGTTCTGGCGGCCAAGGCTTCGTCTTTCAGCAGCCTCCCACCGGCAGATTCGAGCGTGCGCACCAGCAGGTAGAGTGTCTCGGTGGTGGGGACCGTCATCCCCAAAGCGGCGGCCTCTCTGACGACAGCCCCGTTGAGCGACTCGACCTCCGTCGTGCGACCGGCCAGCATGTCCTGAAGCATGGACGGTTTGTGGCCGCGGTGTTTGGCGAAGGCGCCCGCCACCGCGGCTGTGACCGCTTCCCTCCGGGCGGCGATGCCTTTGCGCTCGGCCACGGCGATGACCTCTTCCACCACCCGCGCGGCCAGTTCCCGCCCCTCCGGGGCGTCGCCGACCGGTCCGACATCCAGGCGGGTCACGGCCGTCAGAGCGTTCAGCGCGGCGTTGAACGCCACCTTCTCCCAGATGAAGACGGCCACGTCGGCCGAGATCTCGCACGCCAGGCCGGACTCGTCCAGAGCCCGCCTGGCCTCTTCCAAGCGCGGCGTGGCGACACCGTCGGCGGACATGATCTTGGTGTAGCCTGACCCCAGCGAGCGGACCTCCCCCGGCGCCACAAGGTCGGCAGGGAACGTGGTCACACCCTGGAAGATCCGTTCCCGCGGAACGAAGGCCTCGATCACCTCGGCATTGCCCAAACCGTTCTGAACGGTCAGCACGACAGTCTGATCGCCGATGAACCCCGCAGAGGACTCCAGGGCGACAGTGGTGTGGAGTGTCTTGGTGAAGACGATGAGGAGGTCGGGAATCGTGCCGACCTCGCGCGCGTACGCGGCCTTGACGGGGAGGCGCAGCATGCCCTCGTCGCGCTCCAGCAAAAGCCCGTCGCGGTTGATCGCATCGATCTGGGTGGGGGAGACGTCCACCAGGGTGACCTCGTGGCCGGAGTGATGCAGCAGTCCCCCGAAGAGGCAGCCCATGGCCCCTGCACCAAGCACGACGACACGCATCAGGGTGTCTCCTTTCCGCCAAGAAGGCTCGACGCCCGATCGATGAGTCCGCGGACTTTTTCGCCCGCCGCATGAAGCTCACTCCTCTCGACCGGCGTAAGCGGCACCTCCACGATCTGGCGTACTCCGCCCGGACCGAGGACAACGGGGACCCCGAGGCTGACACCGGAGAGACCATACTCGCCCTGCAGGATGGCCGAGCAGGGCAGAAGCCCGACCACGCCGCCGACAGGCGCCGAGTCGCCCGCGGTGGCCGCGCTGCTCGCGGAGTCTGCGCGGCCGGCCAGTGCTCCAACCAACCTGGCGATCCCCATCGCCGATGTCCACCCGCTGGTGCGGCCGGCGTTGAGGCTCTGATAGGTCGAGAACCACGTGCGGGTGGCCGTCTCCACCTCCCGTCGCTGCTTTGCGGTCAGAGCGACGGGCACACCCTTGATGTTGACCAGGTCGAAGAGAGGAACCTGCATCTCGCCATGCTCCCCGACGACCAGCGCATCCACGTCGGCCATCGCCACGTCCAACGTCCGCGCGAGAGCCCACCGGAAGCGGAGCGTGTCGTTGTACGAGTAGCCTACGAAGCGACTCGGTGCGCCGCCTGCAAGACCGGCAAGCACGTACGTAAAGACATCCACGGGATTCGTGGCCACTACCACAACGGCCTCAGGGCACGTCGTGAGGTGCTCGGCGGCTCTCCGCACGATGTCGAGATTCCCGGCGAGATACTCGTCGCGAGAGGCCACGTTCCGCTCCGGGAGGCTGGCGGAGAGCACGACGAGGTCGCACCCCGCCACATCCGCCCAGTCGCCACCGACGATCCTGGAACCACTGATCTCCGCCACTGCCTGCTCGAGATCCATCACGTGGCTCATCGCCAGGTTCGGCCGCGCGTCGATGAGCACGATCTCGGAGGCGATATCGAGGGTCGCGAGGCGGAACGCCGCCGAGGAGCCCACCGTTCCCGCTCCCCCTATGAACGCGACCTTGGGCCCGACCCTGGGCGGGCATGCGGATGGAGCCGGGCGGTCCGCGCCGGGCACGGGTTCAGACATCCGTGGCCGCCACGAGCGCAGCGGGACTCGGCTCGCACTCCACTTTCGACCGGGCCAGCAGCAGCGCCCATTTGTGGTCGACTATCTCCTGGACCTCGGCGACCTGCTCGGTAGTCAGGTGGCGGTAGCGCTTCTGCATGTCGAGATAGCGGTTGACCGGCACGCCCTTGGGAGCGTGATTGATCGTGTAATGCTCGCCGTCCTCAACCTCGTAGAGGGGGAAGAAGCCGGTATCGACCGCGAGCCGGGAGACCCGCACGGCGCCGTCGTCAGGCACACCCCAGCCCGCCAGGCACGGCGTCAGCACCAGGATGAACCGCATGCCCTTCATGTCGCGCGCCTTCGCCACTT
>CAZDGO010000346.1:0-2946 GCA_964504825.1 uncultured Gaiellales bacterium | reverse complement strand
CGGTACGCCTTCACGTCGGCGTCGATGAGGTGCTGTAGACGGGCGACCATCGTCTCGCCGGCCAGCTGGCAGGCCGCAAGGGGATCGTTGTCGGCGCGCTCGGCGGCGCGGAGCATGCCCGCGTGACAGGCGAGCGACACCAGGGCCGCGGCGGAGGCCGCCGCGAGTGCCAGTGCGGCTCCGCCGGCCGGCTCCACTGACCTTCCGGCGAGCTTCACCAGGAAGGAGCGCAGGGACTCATCGATGTAGCGGGGGCTGTCCACAGGGGCGGTGCCGTCCTTGAAATGGACCGGTGATTACAGGACAATACTAGCATCCGCGGCACCACACGGCGCGTACGGCATGGTGAGCGGCGCGTCTTTTCCTCTGCTACCCGGAAGGGGACTGCATGCTCGACAGGAACGAGATAGAAGCTATCATCCCCCACCGCGATCCGTTCCTCCTCATCGACCGGGTGCTGGAACTCGAGCCGGGCGAGTGGGCCGTCGCGGAAAAGTCGCTCAGCGGCGACGAAGACGTGTTCCGCGGGCATTTTCCGGGTTATCCTGTCTATCCGGGGGTCTTGCAGGTTGAAGCTATGGCACAGACGGGTGCTGTCGCCCTCCTGTCCGTGCCTGAGAACCGGGGCAAGATCGCTCTGTTCGCCGGCATAGAGAAGGTCAGGTTCAAGCGGCAAGTGCGGCCGGGAGATACCATCCGCTTCGAGGTCCGGCTCTCGACCGTGCGCGGACCCGTGGGCAAAGGGGAAGGCAAGGCGTACGTGAATGGGAGTCTCGTCTGCAGCGGCACACTGACGTTCGCGCTTGCGGACGCCTCCTGAGGACACCATGCTCGTGAGCGGGGGGCGGGGTGCCACCATCACCGGTCTGGGCACGGCTCTGCCTGACCGGGTGGTCACCAACGCCGAGTTGGCCGCCACGCTCGACACCTCCGATGAGTGGATCAGGCAACGCACCGGCATCCAGGCCCGTCGGGTCGCCGACGCCGGCGTCAGCGCCTCCGACCTGGGGATAGTGGCCGCTCGCGCCGCTCTCGCCGACGCCGGGCTGAGCGCCGAGCAGGTGGGTCTGGTGCTGACGGCCACCATCTCTCCCGACCAACTGATGCCGGCTACGGCGGCCCGTATAGCCCACGGGGTGGGCGCCGTCAATGCTGGCTCGTGCGATATCTCCGCCGGGTGTACCGGTTTCGTGTATGCACTCGCACTGGCCACGGGCATGGTGTCCTCGGGCATGCACGAGCACGTGTTGGTGGTGGGAGCGGAGGTCATATCGCGCCTTCTGGACTGGGAGGATCGCAGTACCGCTGTGCTCTTCGGCGATGCCGCCGGCGCGGCGGTGGTCTCACCGGCGGCGGGTGCGGGGCGGATCCTCGGCTTCGACCTGGGCACCGACGGGTCCGGAGCGGATCTCCTGGCCGTTCCCGCGGGAGGTTCGCGGCTGCCGGCCAGTCACGCGACAGTCGACCAACGGCAGCACTATCTGCGCATGAACGGGCGCGAGGTCTTTCGGTTCGCCACTCGGGTGATCATTGATTCGGCCGCCCGGGTGCTCGAACAGTGCGGGCGGGCGATCGACGACATCGACCTGTTCGTGCCGCACCAAGCCAATCTGCGCATCATCGACGCGGCCGTGCACCGCCTGGGCATCCCTCGCGAGCGGGTGTGCACCAATCTCGAGCGCTACGGCAACACCTCCTGCGCTTCGATTCCCCTATGCTTAGACGAGGCCCAGGCCGCCGGGCGGCTGCGGGAGGGCGATCTGGTGCTGCTCATGGGCTTCGGCGCGGGTCTCACCTGGGGAGCGTGTCTGTTGGAGTGGGGAGGGACGTAGGAGACGATGGGCGATCTGCTAGTGCTGTTCCCCGGACAGGGGAGCCAGGTGGTGGGTATGGGGCGCTACCTCTGGGAGACGTACCCCATCGCCCGCGAGGTGTTCTCCGAGGCTGAGGACCTGCTGGGTTGGGATCTCCGCGGTCTGTGTTTCCACGGGCCCATCGAAGAGCTCACGCGGACGGATCGGGCACAACCGGCCATCTTCGTATGCAGTGTGGCGGCGTGGCGGGTCTTGGAAGGTGCGGGTGTGGATTTCCGCGTGGCGGTCGGTCACTCCCTCGGTGAGTATTCCGCCCTGGTGGCCACGGGTCAGCTGGACTTCGCCGCCGGCCTTCGGGTGGTGGAGCGCCGGGGCGCGGCCATGTACGCGTGTGGGCAGGAGAACGCGGGCACCATGGCGGCGATCATCGGGTTGGCCAACGGCGACGTCGACGCGCTCTGCGCGGAGGTGGGCGATGTATGGCCCGCCAACTACAACTGCCCCGGTCAGGTGGTCGTATCCGGCAGGCCCACTGCGGTGGAGGCGGCTTCGCGTCTTGCCCGGGAGCGCGGCGCGCGCCGCGCGTTGCCGCTTCAGGTGTCGGGGGCGTTCCACACTCCCTTGGTGGCCGGCGCCGCCCGGCAGCTGGCCGACGTGCTCGGCGGCGTGGCGATCCACGCACCCGTACGCGGTTCCTTCTTCTCCACGACGGAGCTGCGGTATCCTGAGACCGACGATATCAAAGAGACCATGGTTCGCCAACTCACCTCGCCGGTTCGTTTTTCCCAGAGCATGGGCATGCTGCTCGATAGTCTCGAGTCTGGGCTGGAGGTGGGTCCCGGCGCCGTTCTCGCCGGATTGGTGAAGCGGTCGGCCGGACAGTTCCCGGTTCTGGGCACCGGTGATGCCGCATCCCTGGAGGATGCACTCAAGCGACTAACCATCAGGGAGGACACAGGTGAGTGACGAGGTCTTGTGGCTGGTGGGCAAGGTGGCCATGGTGACGGGTGGGGCTCGTGGCATCGGTCGGTCGATCGCCCTGCTTCTGGCGGAGCGCGGCGCCGACGTAGCCGTGATCGATCTTGACGCCGACGGCGCCGCCGCGGTGGCGGCGGAGATCGAGGCCCTGGGC
>CAZDGO010000345.1:0-2947 GCA_964504825.1 uncultured Gaiellales bacterium | reverse complement strand
GTACCCCGGTTCCCGGGGCCGGGCGGGGGGACCAAGTTGTCGGCCGCGTGGCTGATCGAGCATGCCGCCGTCGCACCCGGGTTCCGTCTGGGGGCCGTGGGGGTGTCGACAAACCACGTACTGGCGCTGGTGAACCACGGGGGGGCTTCTACCGGGGAGTTACTCGTCCTGGCCGCACACGTACGGGACGCCGTGCGGGAGGCGTTCGAGGTGTCCCTCGAGCCGGAGCCGGCCTTCATCGGCTTCCCCGCTCCGCCCCTGACACCAGGGGATCGCTGACGCCCACGACGCGTGCCCGCGGCACGGCGCGTATACTCGCGGTCATGCGCTACGTGGATGAGTTCCGAGACCGAGCGGCGGCGGCGGGGTTGCTTCAACAGATCGGCCGTGTCGATCTGCGGGAACCGGTCACCTTCATGGAGGTCTGCGGCAGCCATACGATGGCCATCAGCCGTTTTGGCATCCGCTCTCTCCTGCCGGAGACGGTGCGCCTCGTCTCCGGGCCAGGGTGCCCGGTGTGCGTCACTCCCATCAGCAACATCGACCACGCCATCGCCCTCGCTGGGCTGCCCGACGTGACCGTCGCCACCTTTGGCGACCTCATCCGCGTTCCAGGCTCAGCGTCGAGCCTGGAACGCGAACGTGCGGCCGGAGCTGATGTGCGAGTGGTCTACTCCACCCTCGACGCCCTTGCCCTGGCCCGCCGGGAGCCCGACCGCCAGGTGATCTTCCTCGGCGTGGGCTTCGAGACGACGGCGCCTACCGTGGCCGCCGCCCTTCTGGAGGCGAATGCCACCGGGCTCACCAACTTCTCCGTGCTCTCCGACCACAAGGTGATGCCCCCTCCCATGCGGGCACTTATGGAGGCACCCGAGGTCGAGATACGCGGCTTCCTCTGTCCCGGCCACGTGAGCGCGGTCATCGGGGCGAACGCTTATCGGTTCCTCGCGGATGACTACGGCGCGTCGTGCGTAGTGGCCGGCTTCGAGCCACTGGACATCCTGGAGGCGGTCCTTCTACTCATGCGGCAGGCCGCCCAGGGCCGGGCCGAAGTGGAGAACGCCTACGGACGCGCCGTGACCACCGAGGGCAACGTGACCGCCCAAGCCGTGCTGGCGCGCGCATTCACCCCTGCGGAAGCCGAATGGCGGGGGTTCGGCATCATCCCGGCCAGTGGTCTGAGTATCCGCCCCGAACTCGAGCATCTGGACGCCGCCCGCCGCTTCGATGTCTCCACACCCGAAGGCCGCGACCACCCCGCGTGCCGCTGCCCCGACGTCCTGCGGGGTGTGGTCACACCTCCCGAGTGCCCTCTCTTCGCCCGCGCCTGCACTCCTACCGATCCCGTGGGCGCCTGCATGGTCTCCACGGAGGGCACGTGCGCCGCGTACTATCGCTACGAACGCGGCGGATACGCACGCACCGACGACGCCCAGGAAGCCGGATGAAGCCTCTCGATCGTATCCTGCTCGCGCACGGTGGTGGGGGCACGCTCTCGGAAGCGCTGATCCGGGAACTGTTCCTGCCGGCGTTCGACAACCCGATCCTGGCGACCCTCTCCGACGCAGCGGTGCTCTCCCTGCCGTCGGGACGGTTCGCGTTCACCACCGACAGCTACGTCGTCACGCCGCGTTTCTTCCCCGGAGGCGACATCGGCACCCTGGCCGTCGCGGGCACGGTCAACGATCTCGCTGTCTCCGGGGCCGTGCCGCGTTTCCTGTCCTGCGCGATGATCCTCGAGGAGGGTCTGCCCTTCCATGATCTCCGCCGAGTGGTGGACTCGATGGCACGCACGGCGGCGGACGCGGGCGTCCAGCTGGTCACGGGAGACACCAAGGTGGTGGAACGAGGGGGAGCCGACGGCATCTTCATCACCACAGCCGGAGTGGGTGAGTTGCGGACGCTTCCGCAAGGCTGGGGCACGCCACTCCCAGGTGACCACGTTCTGGTCAACGGGCCCGTGGGCGACCACGGCTTCGCCGTGCTCGCCGCCCGCGAAGGCCTCATGTTCGATACGCCACTGCTCAGCGACTGTGCCCCGCTCAACGGCCTGATCGACACACTCTTCGACGCCGGGCTGCACGTCCGCTTCCTGCGCGACGCTACCCGCGGCGGCCTGGCCGCCGTGCTCAACGAGATGGCGGCGGGCCACGATTGGGGCGTCGCACTGCGCGCCGACGCGATCCCGATCTCGCCCGCAGCCCGCTCCCTGGGCGAGATCCTGGGGATAGACCCACTCTTCGTCGCAAACGAGGGCAAGGTAGTGGTGGTGGTCGCCGCAGCCGACGTTTCCGCCGCCCTCGAATCAATGCGCTCCCACCCGCTCGGCAGAGAGGCTGCGATCATCGGGACCATCGAACCCGGGCTGCACGGCCTGGTGACCTTAGACACGGATGTCGGCGGCCGGCGGATCCTCGACATGCCGCTCGGCGAGCAGCTACCCCGGATCTGCTGATGCACGAGATGGGCCTTGCGTGCAGCGTGGTGACCGAGATAGAGCGTGTGCTCTCCGGTTTCAGTCGTGACGCCAGAGCCGTCACGGTCACGCTGCAGATTGGTAAGTTTCGGGCGGTGGTGCCCGAAGCCATGACGTTCTGCTTCGAGGCCGCCAGCATAGGTACGCGGGCACAAGGCGCGGTACTGCTCATCGAACACGTCCCGGTGCGGGTCCACTGCGTCCACTGTGACCGCGAGTGGGAAGGGGAGGCCCTGGAGTTCTTCTGTTCCGACTGCGACCAGCCGGTGCAGGTGCTCTCCGGTAAGGAACTTCTGTTGCGCACCATCGAAGTCGACGACGGCGAGGAGTGACTATGAGCATGCGACCTCACCCGTGGGCTGCGTTCGGGGCCGGCCTTCTCCCGAACCGGCGGCTCCCGAACCCCCCCGATTCTGCACGCTACCACCGTGGCCACGTTCATCCCGGCTCCGCCGGCGGCATGGCGCCCGG
>CAZDGO010000344.1:0-2953 GCA_964504825.1 uncultured Gaiellales bacterium | reverse complement strand
CCGTCCTACCACTCGGTCCAAGTTCCTCCGGTTGCTTGTTCCCAAACCGAAGTCTCGGGCTCGCCACTGAAGGCTGCTTCGTAGCCTGAGAGTGATGCGTAGTACTCGCCCATCCCGTCAGCATCTGGGTTTGAGCCTTGTCGGCCATGTCGGCCATGATCAGGGTCTTGTCGTCGACCTCGTTCACGTCCTTCTTAGCGACCGCGGCGAGGATCGAGGCAGCGGCGTATTCCCCCAACTGCGGATCGACCGGGCCCAGCACGGCTGAGGGAGCCATGACGATTTTGTTGGCAGAAAGCGCGATGAGGGTGCCACCGCTCATGGCGTAGTGGGGAACGTAGACGGTGACGTTGGCCGGGTGGACGGCTAGGGCCGAGGCAATCTGCTCGCGGCAAGAACCAGGCCACCTGGAGTGTGGACGATGAGATCGATCGGGACATCCTTGCCGGTCATCTCCACCGCCCGGATCAAAGCCTCGGAGTCGTCGATGTCGATGAATCCACCAAAAGGAATACCAAGGAAGGCGAATCCCTCTCGGCGATGAATCAATGTGATTACCCGTGAACCGTTCCTTTTCTCGAGAGCTCGAAGGGCCTGCACCCGCTGCGCTACCAGCCAGCGCTGAGCCAACATGGCTTGGAGGCTCGACAGCAAGAAGAACAGCCATATGAGGTCCACGAAAGTCATCTCGACTCTTCTCCTTGGCGGCCTGGGAACGTGTGAGGCTACGCCGTTCTGGGGGCCGGTGCGGGCAGGCTCGTTGGGCGATCCGGGAGATAGGGCAGGTCCGGACCGATGCCGACGGTCCCGGATGGTGCACCAGTCAAGGCAGTCGGAGGCGAGGAAGGCGAAACCTTGACTTCCTTAAAGTGAGTGAAGCTCAGCCTGACCTCTCGTGCCTGGAACGAGTTTCTGCTGGCCCTGCTTCTATCCGGCGGCCAATGCCAAAACGATGCCGCTGACCGTGGCTGCTCGAACGCAACCCGCGGCCCGCAGAGGTGGTACATGTCGGTGCTGATCCCCGTCATGATCGTTCCTGTGATGATCATCGCCATTGCCCTGGAACGCTTCATCCCACGTGGACTGATGGTCGGAGCGGTGAAGGGCTGACTCGCTCAGCGGCCAGTAGGCTCGCCGCTCCCCTGGCGGGTGCGGCGGGCATGGCTCTCGCCGCATTGGTCATTGGCATGGTCGAACGGGTGAATCGAAGGTTCCGACGTGATCTTGATCCAAATCCTGGCGGCACTAGCAGGCGTGTGGCTTGTTGGGTTCACCGTCCTCTCGGCCATTCGAACAGTCGTCCTGCCTCGGGCAGTCTCCACCATCATCACCAGGACGGTGTTCGTCACGGTGAGAAGGCTCTTTGGCCTTCTAACCCATACCGCCACGGCATACGAGACCCGGGATCGAGTGCTGGCGCTATACGCCCCAGTCAGCTTGGTTCTGCTTCCCCTGGTCTGGATGGCATTGGTCACGATCGGTTTTGCCTGGCTGTTTTGGGCCGCCGGCTATGGATCGATTGTGGACTCGTTCGCCGTCAGCGGATCGTCGGTCACCACCCTGGGCAGCAGCATCGTCGACGGCACCGTTCACCGGTTGTTGTCGTACACGGAAGCCGGGATCGGCTTGCTGCTCATCGCCTTGCTGATCACATTTCTTCCAACGCTCTACGCGGACTTCTCTCGTCGGGAGACTCAAGTGTCCCTTCTCGAGGTGCGAGCGGGCTCTCCTCCTACCGCGGTCGAGCTTCTACAGCGTGCGCAACGGATTCGTGGGCTCTCCCAGTTGGGCGACGTATTTGGAGAGTGGGAAACCTGGTTCGCAGAACTCGAGCAGTCACACACTGCCTTTCCTGCCCTCACCTTCTTCCGCTCTACGCAAGCTGAGAATTCTTGGATCACTGCCGCGGGCACCATCCTGGATGCGGCCGCGCTCTATGCCTCGAGCATCGACCAACCGCCCGAACCGCGGGCCGACCTCTGTATACGCGCCGGCTACATCGCCTTACGACGCATCTCCTCCTTTTTCGGTGCCGAATTCAATTGGAACCCGAAGGCCACCGACCCGATCGCGATTGCCCGGCCCGAATTCGAGCAGGCATGCGAGGCGCTGGCAGCGGCCGGTGTTCCGCTCAAGGCCGACCGCGACCAAGCTTGGAGAGATTTCAGCGGGTGGCGGGTCAACTATGACACTCCCCTTCTTTATCTGGCCGAACTTGTTACCGCCCCTTATGCCCCCTGGACCGCGGACCGGTCACCCGTGGCTCCGGAGCCGATTCAGGTGTCGAGATGGGGGCGGCGGCGCATCCCAAAGGCAGACGACACCGCATAGCCACCCTCGTTAATACCGAACTTCTACCAACGCAGCCGTCCTCGGTGTCGGACTAGGACGAGTTGCAAACACGGCTCGAGTCCGTCGTCACATCGGGAGCGCTGGACCAGTTCGATGCCACGTTGAAGAGGTTGCGGGCCTGGAACCGCCGCATCACGTCGCACGAGCAGATCGCCCCGACGTAGGCACGTCACGGTGGCCGGCCGCAGTTCGCGGCCCTGACACTCGGCTCGGCGCAATCGCCTACGCCTTCACGCGTTCCCCCGACGCCGCGGACCTCTCGATGGCGGCGATGAGCTCATGGCGCCGGACGGCGTCGTCGAAGTCCGGCACGGTGTATGTCCCGTTGTCGATGTCTGCCGCGAACGCGGCGTAGGCACGCCCAACGTTGAAGGCGGGCGAGCCTCGCAGGCTCGTGAGCCCGGGCCATTTCTGTGCCAGCGCCGCCGGCACAGCAAGCTCGGCGGGCTCGCTTCGCCCCTGTGCTCCCGCGACGGTTAAGGGATAGATCTCGGGTAACGCGGCATCAGCGGTAATCCGGAGCGTCCCGTCAGTTCCGTTGATCTCCCACAGGAAGCCGGTACCGCCGGCCACCGCCTCACGGACGTGAACGTTGGCGGTC
>CAZDGO010000343.1:0-2963 GCA_964504825.1 uncultured Gaiellales bacterium | reverse complement strand
AGGTCGCAGTCGCGGGCGCCGCCGACGACCCCGCTCGGGCGGTGGCTCCGAAAGCAAGCCTGCGTAAGGTGCGTGGGTTCCGAGGCATCCTCGGATCGCTCTTCTGGCTGGTCGTCATCGGGCTGGTGCTAGCGGTCACTCCGGCGACAGCCACGCCGCAGTTCGCTTCGGAGACCGGCAAGGATTGCGGCTATTGCCACGCTACTCCCGGGGGTCCGCTCACGGCGGAGGGCCAGGCTTTCCGGGACAACGGGTTGGTCCTGCCGGCCGCGACCACCACGACCGTCTCTCCGACCACTACAGCCGGCCCCGCGACGACGGTCACCGGCGGCGGCACGGCTACGACCGCCGGTCCCGCGACCACCGCGACGCCATCCACCACCGACCAAGCTGCCGGTCAGCCCCCTGCCGCAGTCGGGCCTATCCTTGCGCTGCCGGCGTGGTTGCGCACCCTTCTGCTGTGGGCGCACCTCGTGGCGGTGGTGGCGTGGCTGGGCGCCATCATCTTCGTCCACTTAGTGCAGACCCCCAAGGTGGCCGGCCAGGGTATTCCGCGCGGCTATCTGAAGCTGGCCTGGCCCTCGATAGTGGTGGTGGGAGTGTCGGGGGTGCTGCTCACACTTGGCGACATCACCGATTTCGGCGTGCTCACCGATGGGCGATGGGGATGGTTGCTCCTGACCAAGATCGGCATCTACGTGGTCTTGGCCGCTATCGCGCTCTTTGTGACCCTGGTCATGAGTCCGCGGCTGCGACGGATGAACGAGCGGCAAGATAGCCGCGGGCGCAGTCAGGAACAGTGGAGGGCCGAGGGCCGGGTCACGTTCTGCTACGCCGGGAAGATCTTCGATGTGACCGGCAGCAGGCTGTGGCGAGAGGGGCGCCACGCGAAGCAGCACGAGGGGTGGCAGGATCTGACGGCGTCGCTGGCCGGAGCCCCGCACGGCCCGGAGGTGTTCGAACGGTTTCCGCTGGTCGGGGGAGGCGAGGACGTCACCGTGCCCGTCATGATGCGGGTGTTCATGGCTCTGGCGTACTTCAACCTCTTCCTCGTCTTTGCTGCACTCTTCGTGGTGGCGGCCTGGTAGACGACACGATCGCGGCCGGGTCGTGTGCGCCGATCGAGCGCGCCGGTGCGTCATGTGGCGGCCCCGTTCGCCTTGCCAAGGACCGAGGGAGCCACTAAACTAGGCTCCCGCATCGCACGCCGGCGTAGCTCAGTTGGTAGAGCAGCTCACTCGTAATGAGCAGGTCAAGAGTTCGAGTCTCTTCGTCGGCTTACCACTCTCCCTCGCAACCACCCTCTTCAGCCCACCGGCCGCGATCTGCTCCCAGCGATTCTGGCATCTCTCAGCTGGGCGACCGAACCTGAGCGCCTACCTAGCCGTCAGCTCCGGCCAGATCCGAGTGACATCGAAGCATGTACCTGTCAAATTGGGGGACCGTGAATGCCGCGTATCCGTGGCCGGGCGTGTAGAGCAAACCCTTGTCAATCAACCTCGACCGGATAGGCCCCGCCTGTTCCGTGGTTCGACCGATGCGGCGGGCCACCTCGCTTGCCCGATGAGGGTTGGGACCCAGCTCCGCCATCGCGTAGAGGTAGCGTAGCTCCAGTTCGGTCGTACGTTCGGCGCGCACACGGAAGAAGCTATCGTCGAGTTTCGCCTCCACCAGCGGAAGGACTGACCTGGCGTCGTCCAGGGTGATGGGCGACGCCGAAGCCTCGTCCCAGATGATCTTGCCGTATTCCTGAAGGAAGTATGGATATCCCTGCGCGTACTCGACAATGAAGCCTACTGCTTCCGGCTCGAACTCGACGCCGAGATCATGGGCCGGCAGTGTGACCGCGTCCCGCGCATCGGTCTCGGCGTCTAGTTCGCCGATCCGTGGGAATTGGAACAGTCTCTCGCTGTAGGACTTCGCCTCGCTGGCCAAACGAGGTATCTGCGGCAGACCCGCCCCGACGAGGGTGACCGGCAGAGACCGACGGGCACATTTGTGCAGAGCCGCTATCAAGGCCTCAAGTTCAGTCGGCTGCAGGTACTGGATTTCGTCCAGAAGGAAGATGACGCCTGTCCCTCGCTCTTGAGCCGCCTCGCCAAGGGCAACGAACAGGTCGGTGAGATCCTCTGCCAGAGTGCCACTATCTCCGGCACCAGCGAGCGCCTCAACGTCGAGGCCCGCTGACAGCGCGCCATCGGGATTGAACGTGACCGTGAACGACTTTAGGATGGAAGCAGCCTTGAGCACTCGATTCGTCCACCGAGCCTTGGGCGCGATCTGCAGTAGCGCACGGCGCACGTGCGCCGCCATTTTCGTACCGAAAAGGGAGTTCTTCTCGACTTCCCACTCTACCGTCGCCCATTCGCGCGCCTCGGCCTTCTCGCGGAATACGTCGAGCAGCACGGTCTTGCCCACGCCTCTGAGACCCGTAACGATCATGGACTGCTCGGCGTATCCGTTCTCAAGACGCTCGAGCAGCACATCGAACGATTCTATCTGCTCGTCGCGGCCGACGAGAGCCGGAGGTTTCGTGCCGGCCCCCGGTGCGTACGGGTTCTTACGTGGATCCATGCGGACTCCCTTTACAGACTATGCACACCTTATCACCATGTGTTTAGTTCTGTCTAGTTTGTTAAGGGCGACCTGCCGGACGGCTCACGGCCGGCTCAGGTGTAGGTAGAGGAGCCAGGGCTCGGCCTCCGAGGGCTCTCCTCGCGCCGGACGCTGGGCCCTCGGTTTCGTTAGACGCCCGTCCCCGGCGAGACGCAGCCGCGGGCCCATGTGACCCTTGACTCCTCCGCACCCAGTCTAGTAGATTGGCGCCTGCCCAATCGCGCGACAGGCGGAGTATCGTCTGTCGCCACCCTCAGAGGAGGTGATCGAGTGAGCGCCGGCCGCAAGACCTGAGGCCGCGAGGCGGAACGCACGGGATGCGTTCCTGCCACAATGAGCGCCGCTCG
>CAZDGO010000342.1:0-2966 GCA_964504825.1 uncultured Gaiellales bacterium | reverse complement strand
GAGCAGAACGACGCGGTGATCATCGGCAGCGTGGGCGGGTCGGCGGGGCCGTGGGCCTGGGCTGATCTGGCCAAAGTCCTGGAAGACTGCGGCTGCCCGCTGGTGGAACTCAACTTCGGCTGCCCACACCCCTCGCAGATGAAGGGCGAGAAGACCGGCATGGTTGTTGGCCAGGACCCCGAGGTGGCGGCGGAGGCCGTTGCGGCGGTGGCGGCTGCGGTCAAGATCCCCATCATCACCAAGCTCACACCGCAGATCACGGATATGGTGGCCATGTCCAAGCGTATGCGTGAAGCGGGCGCCTCGGCTGTCACCCTCACCAACCGCTTCCTCGGTTTCGTGGTGAACATCGAGACGGCCCGACCGTTCATCTACGGCCACGCCGGCATCGGTGGGCCCTGGGTGAAGCCCCTCACACTGCGTTGGATCTCCAAGACCTACGAGGCCATGCCGGACCTGCCCATCACCGGCTCCAACGGCTGCTACGACGCCTCGGACATGGCGGAGTTCATGATGTCCGGCGCCCGCATCGTGCAGATGTGCTCGGCGGTCATGCTCAAGGGCTATTCTTATCTGGGCCAGGTGGTCAAGGACTTCGGCACGTTTCTCGACCGGAAGGGCTATGCCAAGGCCGAGGACATCGTGGGGCTGGCGGCGCGCGTGGCCATGCCGTACGAGCAGATCAAAGGCCTGCCGGGCGAGCGCGCCGAGATCGATCGCGACCTCTGCATAGACTGCGGCATCTGCGCAGATCACTGCTATTACAATGTCATCGGCGAAGAAGATGGTCAGTACGTGATCGGTGACTGCCGCGGCTGCGGCATCTGCTCGTGCGTGTGCCCTGAAGGGGCCATCACCATCATGGGCGGGGCAGGTTGGAGCGAAGTGGAACGACAATAGCAGGCAGTACGTTCGCGTTGCAACCCGCATCTAGTCTGTAGTATATTACATGCGTGGCAGATGCGGCCTAGTATGGGCGCCTTGCCAGGCGGACGGTCAACTAAAGGTATCCAGGGACTGCTCGAAGGCAGCCGGAGGCACTGAAAGGGGAGTGAGTTAGGTGGCAGATCTGAGTGTGGAGTTCGCCGGAATGCGCTTCAAGAACCCCATCATCGTGGCCTCGGCCACGCCGTCAAAAGACGCGAAGTACATGTTGAAGTGCTGCGAGTCCGGCGCGGGCGGCATCATCGCCAAGACCGTCACCTACGAAGAGAAGCTGCAGCACTACGTCTCGCCCCGGTTTACCGTGTTGCACAAGCGGGGTTGGCCGCAGGTCTACTCCAACTACTCGTGCGAGTTCCTGGCCACCTTCACCCCCGAGCAGTGGGTGGCGGAGCTCGAGCAGGCTAGGAAGTACTGCGACGAGTACGACGTGCGGCTCATCGCCAGCATCTCCGGCGACACCTTGGAGAACTGGGCCAAGCTCGCTCAGCTTATGGAGGCTACCGGCGCCGACGCCATAGAGTGCAACTTCGGTTGTCCCCATCCCCGGGACCTGGGTTATAAGAGCGGCCAGGAACTGGGCGCCGATCCGGAGGCGGCCGCGATGGTGACGAAGGTCGTCGCCGACGCCGTCAAGATACCGGTGGGCATCAAGCTGACGGCCGAGGCCGTCGACCCGGTGCTGGTAGCCGGAAAGGTGCGGGCGGCGGGCGCGGCCTACGTCACCGCCATCAACCGCTTCCCGGCGCTCGAGATCGACCTGGACACCGGGCGACCGCTGTTGCACTCCAGTTACGCCGGCGTGGGCGGACCGTGGATGCGCCCCATCACGCTCAAGTGGATCTCGAAGATCGCCCGGGCGGTCGACGTGCCCATCTCAGCCACCAACGGCGTCAGCAGCTGGCGGGACGTGGTCAAGATGATGATGGTCGGGGCCGGCACGGTGCAGACCTGCACCCAGATCATGTACGGCACCAAGGGTTTCGGTCACGTGGCCGACTTTCTCAAAGGTCTCGGCACGTACCTGGCCGACCACGGTCATGCCTCCGCGGGCGACATCATCGGCATGACCCTGCCGCAGATCCTGACCTGGGACAAGGTCGACCGGGAGAGCAAGCACCTCTCGTCGGTCGACAAGGTGAAGTGCACCGCCTGCGGCTTCTGCAGCAAATGGTGCTTCTACGACGCCATCACCTACGACGCCGACAAGAAGGCCCAGATCGACCCGGCGCTCTGTGACGGCTGCGGGCTCTGTCCCTCGCTGTGTCCCGACGACGCCATTTCCATGGAGGGCGAAGTCTACCTGGGGGACTTCCGGTGATGCGTGATTTCGCGTATCACCGGCCGGCCTCCCTGGCGGAGCTCTGGTCCCTCGTCGAGACTGCGGGGGGACCGGTGAGCCCGCTCGCCGGGGGCACCGACTTAGTGCCGGCGCTGAAGCTCGACATCCTGCGGCCCGCCGCGGTGGCCGACCTCAAGCAATGTGCCGAACTCCGATCCGGGGTACGGGATGCTCCGGATGGCGGGCTCGTCGTCGGCGCCACCACCACACTTCACGACCTGGCCCGCTCGCCGCTCGTGGCGACCGCCTGGCCGGCTTTGGCCGAGGCGGCCGCCACCGTAGCGTCGTACCAGATCCGCAACCGGGGCACGGTGGGAGGCAATCTCTGCCTGGATACCCGTTGCTCGTACTACAACCAGTCGGCGTTCTGGCGGCAGGAGTACCCGGACTGCCGCAAGCTGGGCGGGGGCTCCTGCTACGTGGTGCCGGCGGGCGACGGTTGCCACGCACTCTCGTCGTCCGATTTGGCGCCCATCATGGTCGCCCTGGAGGCGGGCCTGGAAGTTGCGGCGGCTGCGGGTGATCGGGTCGTCCCGGCCGAAGCGTTCTTCGTGGGCGACGGGCTGCGGGCAACCGTCCTGCAGGCGGGTGAGGTGGTGACGAAGGTGCACCTTCCGCCCTCAGTGGGGAGGCACCTGGTGTTTCGGCGTTTCGCCCAGCGGGAGACGATCGATTTCCCGAT
>CAZDGO010000341.1:0-2982 GCA_964504825.1 uncultured Gaiellales bacterium | reverse complement strand
GGAGGATCGGACTCCGCACCCAAGGTCCAAGGCGAGGGTGGTCTACCAAGACGTGCCCCGCTAGGGGTCCCTCCGTTCCCGCGGCTGCGCTCCGGCTCAAGGTGCTGGCCCGCTAAAGGGGAACGGAGGGGCTCTCTGGTTTTATGACGAGTCCACCTCCGTGTCCTCCTCGGGGTCGATCCCCGCGAGTGAGTCCTCGTCCTCCTCGTCCTCCTCGTCCTCGGGCTCCTCACCCAAGGCCTCCAAAGACGCGATCGCAGACCGGAGCGCCGTGAAGGTCTCCACAGGCAGCTCGAGCCAACGAACATCCACCGAGACCGTGACCGACCCCGCATCCCCAAACGAGATGGTCTTGGTCTCCTCAGACCCAGTGCCCGTTACGGCAGGAACGACCTTCTTGCGGCGACCGCCCTTGGCGGTCCGCTTCGCGGGCTTCCGGGCGCCAGGGGCACTCTTGCCCGACCCCATGCGGGTAGCCGGGAAGTTCGGGCTCAACGGGATACCGGCGTACTTCGCGGCCTGGAGGAAGAAGGTCACGGCCTTGCGCCGGGTCTCTCCACCCACCCCAAAGGCATCAGTGAACGACTGTTGCAACATCGCCTCAGTCCCGTTTTGCTCCGAGACCTTCAACTGCTTGGGGTACCGGGTCTGAACCAGCTGCCGGAGCGCTGCCTTGCGCTCGTCCTCGTCGCCGTCCACGAACTGCGCGAGGAGAGGTTCGACGTTCTGATCGTTGTCGATGAAACCGAAGCCCTTCAAGGCTCCCAGAAGGTTGTTCTGCTCGGTCCCAGACTTCGTGCCCATCATGGAGCGGTCGATCTGGGGCGGAAGGGGCTTCGCTCCCAGGTCGTGCAGGAACCCCAGAAGCGTCTTGAAGGCGAACCAGGGGGGCTTGAACTCGACGGTTGCGTTTGTGTCCATCGTGCGGCTCCTTGTGGCGGCCTCGCCATAAGGGCGGCGGCGGCTTGAGGATCATGCCATAAGGTGCGCCATAAGGGAAGAGGCAACAGAGATTTCTTGAAGTTTCTTATGGCAACGCGCAGAATCGAGGGATGGAGATCAAGCATGGCGCGCTCGTCGAAGTAATCACAGCAACGGGTTCCACGGTTCCGATGCGGGCCTTGGGCGGTCCCGAGATGGGCCGCGATTTTGCCGTTGTTTGGGTATGCACCGAGGAAGACTGGGAGGTGTACGAGGATCCCGAGGGCATCCCGTGGCCTGTCACCCACCTCCAGCTGCTGGAGCCTGCATGAGTGAGCCCAAGCCGAAGCGCGACCTAGACGAAAGGGTCTCGATTCCCCTCCCACCGGAGGACGCGATTCGGGCCTTGCTCAAGGTGGATCCCAACAGCGAGCCGGTCGCTGACGATGTGCCCGACGAGCTGGAAGACGCCGCCCGTCAGAACGCCGAGTACCCAGGCGACGAAACGAACGAGGGCTAGCCCTTGAGCCGACGAACAGCGCTCCTCATCGCGGGCGGTCTTCTCGCGGTGGGTGCTGCCGTGGTTGTGGTCTCCGGAGACGGTCCCAAGGGTGCGCCCACCGCGAGCGCGGTCGCCTACGACATCTGCACCGACGAACTAGCTCACCGCGGATCAGCCGACTTCGCCCGCTTCACCGGGACCAAGGGCACGAGCAAGCGCACCTTGGTCAACCTCAGAGGAGACACCCGCGGAATCCAATACAACTTCCGCGGCACGGCTCACGTCGGGCCTGAGGAGACTGAGTTCTGGTGCATCATCATCGCCCGCCCGACGGGGTTCGAAGTGGCCCAGGTCATGGCCGACGTTGATATCTGATTTTGGTTTGTCAACCTGATCATTACCGGTTCTCCACAGACTGTGGATAACCCTGTGGGAAGTTACAGAGATGGGATTTCGGTCTAGCGGTACTGGGTGGAGAGCACGAAGCCGGTGATGAGCATCCCGAGGCCCACGAACAGGTAGGAGTTCTGGGCTTCACCACCCGGGAGCAGGGAGAGGTAGTTGCCCACGATGATGGCCACGCCGAGCAGCAGAGCCGCGAACATCGTGGCCGGCACCCACAGCGGCGACTCCTTGGAGCTCTGCGGTTTCGGCGGCGTGTAGCGCCCCGGCGGTGGTGTGGCGACCGCGGGCTTCCGACGTTTGCGCGTGCGAGCCATAGGCGCCGCACATTAGGAGCAGCCGAGCGGCTTCGCACTACCCGGCACGCGGCACACAGCGCCCCAGCGAGCGCGACCAGGACGGGAGGGGAATCCGAGACGGTGGCCCGTGCGTCACCCGGTACCGTGACGCCCGTGGGCGCACGCGTGCTGGTGATCGACAACTACGACTCGTTCGTCTACATCCTCGTGCAATACCTCGGTGAGCTCGGCGCCGATCCGCTGGTGCATCGCCATGACGACGTCGATCTCGAGACGCTCGTCGCCCTGGCGCCCGACGCGGTGCTGATCTCGCCTGGTCCGGGTCGGCCCGAAGACGCCGGCGTCTCGAACGCGGCGATCCGTGCCTTTGGCGAGCACGGCGTCCCCGTCCTGGGTGTGTGTCTCGGCCACCAATGTCTCGGCCAGGTCTACGGCGGCGACGTAGTGCGCGCTCCGCACGTGATGCACGGCAAGACGTCGCAGATCAGTCACGACGGCCGCGGCGTCTTCGAGGGGATGCCCAACCCGTTCACGGCAACCCGGTACCACTCGCTTGTCGTCGACCGCGACTCCGTGCCGGAGGTGCTCGAGATCTCCGCCGAAGCCGAGGACGGGCTCGTGATGGGGCTGCGCCATCGCGAGCTTCCGATCGAAGGCGTGCAGTTCCACCCGGAGTCGATCCTCACCGAGTCGGGCCACGACCTGGTCCGGAACTTCCTCGACCGCGTCGCCCTCCGTTCGGGGGGCTAGGGGAGCTGCGCGGTGGTGCCGTCGACCGCGGCGAGGCCGTCGGTGACGAGTGAGCGCAGCGCTCGGGCATCAAGCAGGGCGACCGGGGTGGGGCCGGCGCGCAGACGC
>CAZDGO010000340.1:0-2983 GCA_964504825.1 uncultured Gaiellales bacterium | reverse complement strand
GGCGGCCGGGGGATCCCGGCTTCGATGGGGGAGTGGAGGATCACCCCGTCACGGTCGATGAAGACGGCCCGGCGGTTCATCCCGCGAGGAACCTTCTCGTCTCGGCCAGGCCCTCGGGTGAGCCGATCTCGTAGAAGCGCCGGTGCACCTCGAACGCTTCCATCGTGCCCCGCGCCACCAGCTCGTGGTAGAGGTCCCCGAGATCGGCACGGGCGCCGGGCGGCACGCCCTCCAGCGCCTCGTGACGCAGCAGGGAGAGGCCGTAGTCGATGTGGGTCATGTCCTCGGTTGGCTGCCGCTTGTCGTACGCCAGCAAGGCCCCCTCGCGGCAGGCCACGTTGCTCTGATCGAGGCGGTTGTCGTTCTTGAACACCGTCATCAGCCCGAGGGCTCGGGAGCTGCGGAAGGCGGCCAGGACCTCGGCGAAGCTCACGTCCAGGTACGTGTCGCCGTACATCACCCAGAAGAGGGGCCCGAGCAGTGGCTCCGCCTTCTTCAGCGCCCCCGCGGTCCCGAGAAGGACCTTGCCGTCGCGGGAGTAGGCGACGTCCAGGCCGAACGCCCTGCCGTCCCCGACGTAGGCCTCCGTCTGCTCACCCAGATGTCCGGTGCAGATCACGACCCGCCGGACCCCGTTTCGGCGCACGAGATCCAGTTGGTGGGCGATGAACGGCCGCCCGCTTACCTCGAAGAGAGCCTTGGGAACACTGCCGGAGATGCTTTGCACGCGTGTCCCGGCGCCCCCCGCGAGAAGCGCGAGCGGGACCTCGGCGAGGTCGAGCCGGGTCACGAGGCGAGCACCTTGGCCCCTTCGAAGTCGAAGCGGAACCGCACTTCCTGGAGACCCTCGGCGCGCATCGCCTGCCGGAGCCGAACCTTGTCGGTGGCGTAGAGCATGAGGAAGCCGCCACCGCCCGCGCCGACCAGCTTGCCGCCCACCGCGCCGTTCTCCCGAGCGAGGGTGTACCACCGGTCGATACTGGGATTGCTCATCGAGGACGCGCGCCGCTTCTTGTGCTCCCAGTGCTCGTTCATGAGCTCCGCGAAGCCGACGAGGTCACCCTTCTCGAGCATCGTCCGGCTGAGCAGGCCTATCTCCTTGACGTAGTGCAGGTTCTCGACCACCGACGAATCCGACCGCTGGGTCCTCACATCCTGGTCCTTGAGAACCGCCCCGGCCGACCGCGAATAGCCCGTGAAGTAGAGCAGGAGGTTGTCCTCCAGGTTGTAGAGGGTCTCCTGGTCGATCTTGAGAGGCTCGGCGGTGACGGTGTCGTCCCGGTGGAACGTGAAGCAACTGAGGCCACCGAAGGCCGCGATGTACTGGTCCTGCTTGCCTACTGGCTCGCCCAGTCGGTTGATCTCGATGTCGCACGCCTGCTGGGCCAGATCCTGGGCGAGGACCGCGCGCCGCTGGTGGGTATGAAGGGCCTTGAGGAGCGCAGTGGTGAAGCTGCCCGAGGAGCCGAGGCCGGTTCCGGACGGAATGTCGGCCATGCTGGCGAGTTCGAGATGCTCGCTGATGCCGACCAGCTTGAGCGCCTCCCGGATGATCGGATGCTCGATGTCGTCGACGCGATCGACGAGCTCCAGCTTCGAGTACTTCAGGAAGATCGGGCGCACGAAGCGGTGGTGAACCATGATGTAGACGTACCGGTCGATGGCCGCCGCGATCACAAAACCTTCGTGCTCGCGATAGTACGACGGAAGATCGGTGCCGCCTCCGCCAAGCGAGATCCGGAATGGACTCCTGGCGATGATCACGTCTGGGGGGCTCCTATCGGGGCCGGTCCGGCCGGGTCGGACAGCATCTCGACGATCGATCGGCCGATGGCGTCACGGGAGCTGAGCCGGGCCGTCCAGCCAAGGCCGTGGATCTTGCTCAGATCGAAGCGCACGACCGGGACATCGCCGCTCCAGCCGCGCGCGCCACCGGTGAAGGCCAGATCCGCCTGCGGCAGCTGCGTCAGCTCCCGGACGCGATCGGCGATCCAGCGCACGGTGACGTAGTCGTCGGTCGCGACGTTGTAGAGATTGACCGGCTCGCGCTCCTTTTCGAGCACGAAGAAGATGGCGCTGACCACGTCACTGACATGGACGTACGACTTGCTCTGGTTGCCATCACCCAGCACCTCGAGCCGGCGCGGATTCGCTCGGAGCTTGCGGATGAAGTCGAAGGCGACTCCGTGGGTCTGTCTGGCGCCGACCACGTTCGCGAAGCGGAAGATATAGGTGGTCAAGCCGTACATGTGCGCGTACGAACTGATCATGGCCTCGGCGGCGAGCTTGCCCGCCCCGTACATGGAGATGGGCAGCAGGGGTCCGAAGGTCTCCGCGGTCGCCATCTCGGGATGATCACCGTACACTCCGCTGCCGGACGTGAAGATCAGGCGCGGCGTCCGAGCCAGGCGCATCGCTTCCAGCACGTGAAAGGTCGCCACGACCGTCTGCTGGAAATCCAGGCTCGGATCTAGGGCGCCCCTGGCGATGTCCGGATTCGCGGCGAGATGGAACACGATGTCCGGCTTGGCGGTGCTCATCGCCCGCCGGACCGCGTCCGCGTCGAGCAGATCGCCGGAGATGAAGGTGCACCGGGGGTTCCGCGTGGCCGACGTGATGAACGTCGATCGCCCGGAGCTGAGGTTGTCGAAGATGACGACCTCGCTCGTAGCTTCCCGCAGCACGGTGTCGACGATGTGACTGCCGATGAAGCCGGCGCCGCCGGTGACGAGGGCTCTCATGGGTTGATCAGACGCTCGCGAGGACGATCTTCTGCCAGCCGAGCCGGTAGAGGTTGAGATGGAAGACGCCGTAGATGACCTCGGAGAGCAGTCTCTTCTTGAGATCGTAGCGACTCTCCGAGAAGGCTCGGACGAACGCGTCGGGATCGATCTTGTTGATGAGCAGCTTGTAGAGGGTGTGAAACGGGAACCCCCACTGCCAGCTCCGGAGGACCCGGAACCCCTCGGCCTCAAGACTGTGC
>CAZDGO010000339.1:0-2986 GCA_964504825.1 uncultured Gaiellales bacterium | reverse complement strand
CCTTGGCCAGCGCGATCTGAAGACGCTGGGCCTTGGCGTTGGATTCGCTGCCGCGCTACTGCTGGCCGGTCAACCCCTCAGCAGCAAAGTCCTGGCGCAGACCCATTTCCACACCGGCGGCCGCCAGGCCGGCCCCGAGCAGGAACCTGACGGGTTCGTCCCGGTCTGGCAGCATCAGCAACAGGCGGAGCAGAAGGCCAAGCAGGACGCCGCCAAGGCCAAGCAGGACGCCGACGCCGCGAAGAAGGCCAAGGGCAACTCTGCGCAATAGGCGCAGCGCCCTCCCCCGTCACGTGGCGGGGCAACCCGGCACCCGTGCCTCTTGGCCGCCCGGAGCAGCAGCAGCCCTCCAATGACCCAGAGGCCCACGGCCAGCGTGCACTTGTGCACCGCGTGGGCGTGATGCTCGCACAGCGCGGCTTTCGTGAAGTCGTCGTCAGCGAACTGGGGATCGGATACGGTATGCGTGGCATGAGCGCAACAGCAAGACATCGATGGTACCTCCGACTGATTCGAGGTGGTGGCGTCGTACATGGGGCCGCGAGCGCCGGGTCTACTCGTCGCCGGCCAGCATAACGTACATCTGGCGGCGGGCTTCGTTCAGCACGCCGACGGCCCGCTCGATCTGTTCGGGCGAACCGGCCCGCGCGACCTGGGTGGTGGCGCCGACCAGACTCATGAACGCCTCGCGGAGCCCCCGTTCGGTGTCGGCTTCGCCCGCCAGACCTGCCCAGGGTTGCTTGTCGGGCAGAGCGTCAGCCCGCGCCTTCCCCTCTTCGGTGAGAGAGAAAACCCGCTTGCCGGCGACCTGCTCGCTCACGACCTGGCCCTGGTCCTCGAGCAGTTGCAGCGTGGGGTACACCGACCCTGCACTCGGGGTCCAGGCTCCCCCGCTTCGCTCGGCAAGTTCTTGGATGATCTGGTAGCCATGCATCGCGCTCTCACTAAGCAAGGCGAGGACCGCGATCTGGATGTCACCTCGGCGTGCCCGGTTGCCGGGTCCGAAGCGCATCCCATGCCCGCGGAACAGGCGATGGCCGCCCCCGAAGAAGGGGGGCAGATGGTTATGGTGCTCACCTGAGTGCCGCATGTCTGTCTCCTTGGTTCTCACGACATATCGCTAGGTATCGCAATACTACCACGGCAGCAGAGCAGTCATCAGCGAGTCCTGTACTAGAGACGCCACTGAGTTCGCGCGCTAGCCACGCCTCGACTCCGGCGCGGCGGGCGCCCGCTCCATGCTGTGGTGGAGACTTCACTTTCGGAGATGCAACACACTATCCCGCAATGGTGTGCGCTAACCCCGCCTCACATCGGAGGCCTGCAAAGCTTCCTCGACGTGCGAATCTGCCGGCTCAAACGTCTCCAAGAAGAGAGATGTCCGTGGCAGCCCCAGCGCCGTGATTGACAAGACGGTCCTGGGTCTTCCCGAACACCCGTACGCTCACACTCTCGGCTCCGGCTGCGATGAGGGCTTGGCGACACGCCCGCGCCGTGGCACCTGAGGTGAGGACGTCATCCACAAGTACCACCCGGCCCGAGAACCCCCTGGTCGCTTCAGCGTGCTCGCCACCTACGGGCACCCGCTATAACCTCTTCATGATCGTCATCGCCGCCACTGGGCTGGTGGCGGTGTGGTCAGTCGTCCATTAGCCTTCGTCCGGCCTCGGGGTTTTCGCGCATGCAAGAATGCGCGCGAGAGCGCGGACCCACCGACCCCGACCGCCACACGCCCGCGCTGGCCAAAGGCAGAGGAGGGTCGGGGTTGGGCACAGGTGGCGGAGGCTATTGGGGTGCGACGATCCGCCCAAAGCGCGCGCGCGAACCTGGCTCGTTCGCCAAGCGCAGGGGGCTGTGCGTTTAGGGGCCATCCCGCCGGGAGAGGATGCTCATCATCGACAACCAGGAAGGGAGGCGGGTGAGATGATCGAGCGCTCCTTCTCTTTGCAGGAGCTTGCTGAGTACGACGGCCAAGATGGCGGCGAGACCTTCGTTGCCTTCGAAGGCACCGTCTACGACGTCACCGATAGCTCCCTGTGGATCGACGGCGAGCACGAGGGCGAGCACTACGCCGGCCAGGATCTCACCGCGGCCATGGTCGGCGCGCCGCACGGCGCCGAGTGCTTCGCCGACTTCCCGGTGGTTGGCGTGTTGGCCGACTGACTGGGGGCGGATGTCCGTTCCCGGTAGCCGTTGCGCTGCGTTATCCGCTCCGGGGATCACTCGCCGAGGCCGGCGCCGGTGAGCCTCCCCACCTCGACCTCCATAACCTCACGCAGGACGGCGAGCACCGCCTCGCGCTCTTACACCATGTCCCGGGACGCGATCTCTGTTCGCTCCCGGAGGAAGCGCACGGCGTGGAGCGCCGCCACCTGACCCTCGCCCACGGCCTTGGCTATCTGATACGGTTCTCCCGTGCAGTCCCCCGCCGCGAAGACTCCGTGGATGCCGGTCTCCATGTGTCTGTTGACGGTCACGTGGCGGCCGTCGGAGGCCAGGCCTTCGAGGAGGGCACGCGGAGAGACGCTGATCTTGTAGATGAACACCGCATCGACCTGCAGATCCTCGCCGGGCAGCGACACCCGCATGTGGCCGTCCACCCGCGCCAGTCGTGCCGGTCGCGCTCCCGGCAGCACGCGCACGCCCTCCGGGAGCCGGTAGTCACCCTGGTACAAGGGCAGGTACGTGACTTCGATTGCGTAGTCCTCCGCAAGAGCCGATGCCTCCTCCTCACCCTGGGGGGCGTAGCTGATGAAGGCCACTCGGCGCCCCGCGAACAGCCTGCCGTCGCAGGTGACGCAGTAGCTCACCCCTTGACCCACGAGTTCCTCTTCACCCTCGAGCTCAGCTTCGCGGTAAACGCCGGTGGCGAGCACCACCGCGCCGGCGCGGTAGACCTCCCGCTCGCTGAATACGACGAACTCGTCTTCGTCGCGGATGATCTTCGACACCTTCTCCCGGATGAAGGGCACGTCGAACTCTTCCA
>CAZDGO010000338.1:0-2996 GCA_964504825.1 uncultured Gaiellales bacterium | reverse complement strand
GGCGACTATAAGCCGGCCGGCCGCGAGCGCCGCAGTGGGGGGCGTGGGGCTGGGCCGCTTGATCGGTCGGTTGGTCGAAGGTGAGGACCTGACGGAGCGCGACATGATCGAGGCGTTCGAAGCCCTGATGAGCGGTGGCGTGCCCGCGGCGCAGGCAGCTTCGTTCCTGACCGCGCTGCGGATGAAAGGGGAGACGGTGGAGGAGATCGTCGGGGCGGCACGCGTGATGCGAGCTCGCGCTACCGCCATCCCCGACGTGGGCCCGGGCGCGCTGATGGACACGTGCGGCACGGGAGGTGACGCCGCGGGCACGTTCAACATCTCCACTACGGCCGCGTTCGTGCTGGCCGGTGCGGGAGTGCGGGTGGCCAAGCACGGCAACAGGGCCGTCTCCAGTAGCTGCGGGAGCGCAGACGTACTCGAAGCGTTGGGCGTCAGGCTAGACGTGTCAGCCGGGGTAGTGGGTCGATGCGTTGCCGAGGTAGGCATCGGTTTTCTCTTCGCGCCCGCCCTTCATGCGGCCATGCGCCACGTAGCGCCGGTGCGGCGGGAGCTGGGGATCAGGACCATTTTCAACCTTCTGGGGCCGCTGACCAATCCCGCGGGCGCTGACCGGCAAGTGGTAGGCGTGTACCAGGCCGAGGTGGCGCCGGTGCTGGCCGCCGCGCTGGGGCGTCTGGGCAGTACTCGTGCCATGGTAGTGCACGGTTCTGACGGGTTGGACGAGATCACCATCACCGGTGCGTCACAGGTCGCCGAATGGGTCGACGGACGCGTGCTCGAATACGAGATCTGCCCTGAGCACGTGGGGATGACCGTGGCCCCGATCGAATCCATCCTCGGGGGGGATGCGGCCGAGAACGCGGATATGGTGCGGTCGGTGTTGGCGGGCGAACCGGGCCCCCGACGAGACGTGGTGCTGCTCAACGCGGGCGCCGCCCTCCTGGTGGCGGGAGTCGCGGGTGATCTGGCCTCGGGCGTAGCCGCCGCGGCTGAGAGTATCGACTCCGGCATGGCGCTCGAAAAGCTCGAATCGCTGGTCGACGTGACGACACGGGCCGCCGGTATCGTCGCTGCTTCGGTGCCGGTGGACCGGTGTCCGGCTGTGACGGTGATTCCATGATGTCGGCTTCGTCCGCGGCGGTCTCCGCGAACCCCGGCTCGTTCCTCGAGCGGATCGTCCGCGACCGTCGCCACCGGGTCTTGGAGGCCCGCCGACGCCTCTCGGTGGAGGCACTTCGCGATCAGGCCGGCAGCCGCGCACCGGCGCTCGACGTGCCTGCGCGTCTGGCGGCGTGGCCGCGGCACGGGCGGGCCATCTTCGCTGAGATCAAGCGACGCAGCCCATCGAAAGGCCCGATCCGTCCTGGACTGGATCCCGCTGATGTTGGCAAAGCCTACGCGCGGAATGGGGCGTTCGCCATCTCGGTGCTCACGGAGCCTGACCACTTCGGCGGCTCTCCGGCCGACCTCACAGTAGTGCGCGATGTAGTGGACGTGCCGCTGCTCTACAAGGATTTCGTGGTCGATCCATACCAGATCTGGGAGGCGCGCGCCTGCGGCGCCGACCTGGTGTTGCTGATCGTCGCTGTTCTCGGAGAGCAGACGGCGGAGTACGTCGGTCTCGCGCGGGAGGCGGGCCTCGAGCCCCTGGTCGAAGTCCACCTCGGTCAGGAGCTGGATGTTGCTCTGGCGGCCGGTGCGACGGTGGTGGGCGTCAACAATCGCGACCTTACGACGTTCACAGTGGATGTGGCGGTCAGCCGTGAGATGCTTCCCCAGATACCGGCCGGAGTGATGACAGTGAGTGAGAGCGGGTTGCGCAGCTCGGCCGATCTCGACGCGCTGGCGCGCGCCGGCGCGCGCGCCTTCCTGATGGGCGAGACGTTGCTGACGGCTACCGATCCCGGCAAGGCCCTTGCGGAGCTTGTGGGAGGGGGTTCGTGATCCGTATCGAGGTCGCGCTGCGGGAGAAGCGCTCGCGGGGCGGTAAGGCGCTGGTCGCCTTTCTGATGTTCGGCTATCCCGATGGCGATACGTTCGAGGGCCTCCTCTTCGCCGCCGAAGCGGCCGGAGCCGACGTCGTGGAGGTGGGCATCCCATTCTCAGACCCGGTGGCCGATGGACCCGTGATCAGGCGTGCGTCGCACCTGGCTCTGGCCGCGGGCGCCACAGTCACCTCGTTGTTCGAGCGCGTCGCCGGCTGCCGCGCGCGAGGGCTCCGGGTGCCACTTCTCCTGATGACCTACTTCAAGCCGGTGCGCGCCTTCGGGACGGCGAGTCTCTGCCGGACGGCAGCGCGAGCCGGTGTCGACGGACTTCTGGTCGTAGACCTTCTCCCCGAGCAGGTAGAGGGATTCACGGCACCGGCGACCGAGTTCGGTCTGGAAACGGTCTTCCTAGTGACCCCTGCCACTCCCAAGGACGAGATTCCGGCGATCGTGGCCCGCTGCAGGGGTTTCGTCTACTGCGTGTCGGTGGTTGGGGCCACCGGAGGTGAGACCGTGAGCCCCGTCCGGGCCGCTCGGGTGGTCGCGGGTGTGCGTCGCCACACCCACCTACCTGCTCTGGTCGGCTTCGGTGTCGCCGGTCCGGAAGGCGCCCGCCGGATAGCGTCGATCTCAGACGGCGTCATCGTGGGCAGCGCGCTCCTTCAGGCGATCGGCGACCGTCGCGGGGAAGAGGCGGTCGCTGCCGCGTCGGGTTTCCTTGCGGGGCTCAGATCAGCGGTCGACCAGGATTGCTGATGCGGGCCGTCGGCCGCTGGTGCTTGAAGCTCGTTCCGAAACGAGCTAGTCGGGGCAGCCTAGAACGGCCTCGACGAACCTGGCCATGCGACCTGGGTCCTTGATCCCCGGCGACGACTCGACCCCGCTGCTGACATCAACCGCGTACGGTCCGACCAGCGCGATGGCGGCCGCGACAGTGTCCGGCCGCAGTCCGCCGGCCAGCACGAGAGGCAGTCGCCGGGCGAGGCCGGCGGCGCGTTCCCAGTC
>CAZDGO010000337.1:0-3021 GCA_964504825.1 uncultured Gaiellales bacterium | reverse complement strand
AGTCTGGGCCGTGCCGATGCCCAAAGGCGGCCGCATCATGGTTCGCATGGGCGGAACAGAGCGAACATGGGATAGGTGGGAACCAGTTTTCCGCCGCCGGTTCCAGCCCAACATGCACCGGCGGGTCGGAGGAGTGTTCCTCTTCGGGAGTGGAATGATGCCCACCGCCGCCGGAGAAGCCATTGTTCTGGAGGGTCGCCTCATCGAGAACGGACACGCCCGCTATCCCCTACCGGGTTGGTTGAGAAAAAGGCTGACGGCAACCGCTATTACCACCTAATCCTCTAACCTCTATGGCAGTTAGGCCCCATCTTCCATCAACAGGAGACATCCGAGTGTTCGTCTCGCATCGCCACCGATCGCTCCCGTTCACCCTACCCAAGGCGAAGTTACCCCTCTGCCCTCTTCCTCGCTCGGCATCGCGACCCCTCCGGCTCAGGGCGAGATCCCACGCCCGGCACCGTTGCATCCAGCTCGATCGCCCCGACGGGCTGCTTATGGGGGCGCACCTCGCTGGCGACACTGGTGCGTTCGGCGCCTTGATCGGCCGGCACCGGGAGGACCTGTCCCGATTCGTCGGCCGCCTCACCGGGAACCCGCACGACGCCGACGATGTGCTCCAGGACACCTTCCTGCAGCTCCACATCTCCTCGCCGGCCTTCGACCCCTCCCGCCCGCTCAAGCCGTGGCTCTTCACGATCGCCGCCAACAAGGGGCGGGACCTCCTCCGCCGGAAGTCCCGACGGCACACCGTGAACTTCTCGGCGCCGGCCCTCCCGATCGCGCAGGCCGCGACCAACGCTCCCGACGCCCGACTGGTCGCAGTCGAGAGGGCGGAGTGGGTGCGTCGAGCCCTGGACCGCCTACCCCTCCCACACAAGGAGGTGCTGATCCTCGCCTACTTCCAGGGACTGACCTATGCCCAGATGGCCGACGACCTGGGCGTCCCGCTCGGCACCCTCAAATCCCGGCTGAGCCGGGCTGTCGCGGCGATGGAGGGGGAGTTGGCGAGGGAGCACGACCTGGCATCAGCGATGGGTTGACGGAGCAGGTCCGGGAGGTGGTTCGCCTGGTAGGCGCCGGCGGACTGCATCACCTGGGGCCGGCCTGGAAGCAGCACACCGTGCAGGGTGGGGCGACGGCCCCACAGCTACAGTGTTCCTCGCTGTGAACGTGGAGCCATCGGGGGCGGTGAAGTCGATCAGGATAGAGGCCTAATGGAGAGACGCTCGTGAGTTTGGACGCCCGAATCGCGCTGGCGCTAGCCGTCCAATCCCACAAGGGCGTCTACGCGGTGC
Source organism: uncultured Gaiellales bacterium (assembly GCA_964504825.1). Taxonomy (GTDB): domain Bacteria; phylum Actinomycetota; class Thermoleophilia; order RBG-16-64-13; family RBG-16-64-13; genus JAJZQZ01. The sequence goes on along the minus strand of CAZDGO010000337.1, from coordinate 1,723 downwards.
TGTTGGGATCGGGGGTATCGCGTTCGGCCAGCATCCCGTCCGGCTGGGATGTCGTACTCGAACTGGCCCGGCGGTTGGCCACGGCCGAGGGCAAAGACACCAAGGGCGACCCTGCGGGGTGGTACACGGAGCGATTCGGGGAGTCACCCACGTACTCGAAGTTGGTCACCCTACTCGCACCGACAGGCCCCGAGCGACTGTCGCTCCTCAAGGGATTCTTCGAGCCCACCGCAGAGGAACGCGAAGAGGGAAAGAAACAGCCCACGGCCGCCCATCTCGCTATAGCACAGCTCGTATCCCGAGGCTACATCCGGGTCATCTGTACGACCAACTTCGACCGCCTCATGGAACGCGCCCTAGAGGAGGTCGGTGTCAGCCCGACAGTCGTATCCACTCCCGATCAGGTCCAGGGCATGATGCCACCGCAGCACACCGGCTGCCTGGTCGTCAAGATTCATGGCGACTACCTGGACACTCGGCTCCGGAACACTACCGATGAGTTGGCAAGCTATGACCCACAGACCGACGGCCTTCTCTCCCGCATCCTCACCGAGTACGGGTTGATCGTGTGTGGGTGGTCCGGGGATTGGGACACCGCCCTCGTTGATGCGATCAGCCGCACAACCACCCACCGATTCTCCACGTTCTGGATGGCGAGGGGCAAGGTCTCGGGCCGAGCCGAGGAGTTATCCCGGCACCGCAGGGCCAGCGTGGTGCCCATCGAATCCGCGGACGAGGCCTTTCACGACCTGCTCGACAAGGTGTTAGCCCTGGAAGCGGGAACCGTCGCCGACCCGATCTCCCCGCAAGTCGCCGTGGCCACGATGAAGAGGTACCTGGCGGCCCCTGCAGTCAATCGGATTCGGCTTGAAGAGTTCGTCATGGCTGAGACCAGGGGCGCCCTCGAAAGATCGAGCCGCATTGCTGTACCCGAGGACTCACCCATCCCCACCCCCGACCTGTACCGGGAACGTGTCGGGCGGATTGAAACCGCGATGAGCAAGCTCGTGCCGATGGTTGCAGTCGGCGCCAAGTGGGGTGACGCCGACCTCTATCCGCTATGGGGCCGAGCCATCGGCCTGCTGGCGAAGCAGGAATCAAGAGGCGGCTACACCTGGTGGTCGTTCCTGCGATCGTACCCCGCGACCCTGCTGCTGTATGCCGTAGGCACGATGGCCGCCGCCTCCGACAACTACGAACTACTGCGCGTGGTCCTCGTCGAGTCCAAGAGCCGGCGTCAGGACGGCGACAAGCCCAAGCCGCTCGCACTACTCCTGTGTGCTATCGGCGCCCTGCACCACGATGGAGCCCAATCGCTGTTCAGCCCAGACGGGAACAGTAGGCGGAGGACGCCTGGAAGCGACCACATCGAAGTCCATTTGCGAGAGGCCATCGGCCACATGTTTGACGACCCCGCTGAGTTCCAGCGAGCGTTTGATCGCTTCGAGATGGTCCTGGCCCTGGCCGTCGCCGCTCTCGGGGACCACCCACCTCTCGGAAGCTTCCTGTGGCGACACGAGTTGGGAGAGTCGTCTTACGCCGCATTCTCCCAAGAGATTGAGGCGCGGCCGATGGGTCACCCCATCTTCAGCCTCGGAGTCTTCTCGGAGATGCAGGAGTTCAAGGATGCGAACGCCAAGGTTATCGAGAGCCTCGGCCGCAGAACCTTCTAGTGGACCGTCAGGGTCGAGTCTGAGGGTACAGCCGTTTGAGCTTGATGCGT